>JAUQXC010000718.1 GCA_030834825.1 Thermoflexales bacterium | reverse complement strand
GAAAATTGACCCGGGCGATATTCGGATCCTAGAGGTACGTCAAGGCAGTATTGCTTTACTTGTAGAAATGCCTAGAGTTGCTGCTAGTCGCCTTCACGAGTTGGCGATTAATCGTGATTTTCGGCTCAAGACAATAGGCCTTGAATCTCTGCAGGTGGAGGGGAGAGCAACTATTAGGTTAATCGACACAGCTGCCCAGGACTCGAATAATATACTTCGCTGGCCATCAACAACTTCGGTTAGCGGCGGCGTGAATGTCGATGCGGAGCGCGACGTCAATATCCATGGCGATGTTGTCGGGCGTGACAAGATCTCTAACACCCATAGTGCCAACACTAGCGGTGGCGCCAACATTGTTGGCAGCGTCAGTGTGGAAGGCGGAAGCGAACTCGTCGGGCGAGACAAGATTGAGGACAATTCGATCAAGACCGGAAACATCATTGGCGCAGGTGTAGTAGTCATTGGTCATGGTGCGAGCGCCTCAGTTACCATCGAAGCACCGGCTCCGCTAATCATGGCATTACATCAACCTCCACAGCCTCCTCAAGATTTCACCGGGCGCAAATCTGAATTAGCCCAACTTGTATCCATTCTCACCCAAGGCGTTAATACAGGTATTGCTCTATACGGCTTGGGCGGTGTCGGTAAGAGTGCCCTTGCCCTAACATTAGCGAAACAACTTGCACCTTCCTACCCAGATGCGCAATTTTATTTGAATCTGAAGGGTACTACCCAACCCATGTCCACGGCAGAAGCGATGGTGCGTATTCTGCGGGCTTATTACCCGACCTCCAAACTTGCTGATAGGGAGGAGGAGCTAAGCGGGCAGTATCAATCGATCCTATATAACCAACGTGCGTTGTTCGTATTCGATGATGCGGACGGCGCTGAGCAGATAGAACGGCTTATGCCACCGGCAGGTTGTGCTGTGATTGTGACTTCACGCCATCATTTTACCTTGCCGGGGTTATTTACACACGGCCTTGATACTCTACCGCCCGAAGATGCTAATGCCTTGTTAACGAAGATAGCCCCACGCATTGGTGGGCTAGGACATACGATTGCCAAGCTGTGCGGATATTTGCCGCTGGCACTGCGGGTGGCGGCCAGCACGCTTGCCACACATGTAAACCTCGACCCAGCCGACAATCTTCGTAAGTTGACAGACAAACAGAAGCGTCTAGAACTGGTGGAGGCCTCGATTGGCCTCAGTTACGAGTTGCTCCCTCCCGATTTGAGGCAAACCTGGTGCAAGTTATCCATATTTCCAGATAGCTTTGACGAAAAGGCGGCTGCGGCTGTCCTTGAGTTAAAACCAGGTCGATTGCTAGATGTGCTTGGTGAATTGGTCAAGGGCAGTCTAGTTGAGTGGAACGATGTTGCCAAGAGGTATCGCCTACACGACCTCGTGCGTTTATTCGCGCAGAAACGCCTGAGTAAGGATGAACAACAAGCAGCACATCAACGTGCAGGTCAACACTATAAGCACGATAAGCGACAGTTTTATCTCATTGACGCCATATTTCACCTTCAGCATGGTGGTGAATATGAGGAAGCGGCTCAATTGGCCGTATCGAACACCTCTATCATTATCGGGCGTGGACAATCACGCACGCTGCGCTCACTGTTGGAGCGATTCAAGGCCGGACAACTCAGCAATGAACAAAGTGGAGCCGTTCACATCTCCCTGGGCCAAGTCTGCACACTTTTGGGGGAAGAGAAAAAGGCTCAGGCCAGATTCAAACAAGCCATCGCGCAAGCGGGCACACTTTCTCGTTCTTCGTCTAAATCTCTACTTCTAGCACGAGCATATCGCGGGATGGGCGACCTGCTGCAACGCGAGTCGCCTCCGGACGCTTTGAAGTGGCTGCAACGTGGGTTACAGCAACTATCCGGGCGCGATGCACAGCTCGAGGCAGATATGCGTATCAAAGTCGGCACCATCCTCATGGACCTTCAAAAGTATACGTCTGCACAGGAGTCAGTGGAACTCGGCATGAAGCTGCTGCTCCGCGGCCCCAGTCAACTCCGTGCTGCTGCACTTCTCAATCTCAGTGAGATCCATTACAGGCAGGGTCACACCCGCAAAGGCCAGCAGCTAGCGTATCGCGCATTGAAAATCAGTGCTCAATTAAGAGATGACTGGATGATGCTAAGACTAAAAATCAATATGGGCGTCAATGCAGACATCGAGGGCAACTGGTCAGATGCAGTAACGGCTTATCAGGACGCACTGGAACTTGCTACACGACTAGGCGATGTCAACCATCTTACGATGCTAAGGATCAACTTGGGCTTATTGCGCATGAACATGGGCGACTATGCCATCGCCGACGATCATTTACAGAAAGGCTTAAAGTTGGCCAGAAGCCACGATTATTTGAAAGTACATCTCGCCAACTTGCTCTGTAACATAGCCGATCTCGATCTGAGGCAGAGCCAATCGCAGGAGGCCATGCCCTCCTTGCTTGAAGCCGAACACCTCGCGAAGGAAATGGGACTTGATCATCTGCTGCCCGAAATCTATCGTTCATTGGCACAAGTCTATCTTCTGCAGCAGGAATTACGCAAAGCGTCGACCTTTGCAAACAAATCGGTGAAATTGGCTGAGGAGTTTGGCGACGCAGTCGAGATGGGCAAGAGCCTGCGCGTGTTGGGCCAAGTTCAGTGGGCAAATAATCAACACAAAGTGGCATTGGATTCATTTGAGCGTAGTCTCTCGTTGCTCGCAGATCACGATCCTTATGAATCTGCCCGCACAAAGGCAGAATTGGGCCAGCGTCTGAAAGTCAATGACGAGCTAGATCGTAGCATCGCGCTTATGCAAGAAGCCCGCGCAACTTTCCAGAAACTCGGTGCAGAACGAGACCTGGCATCATTGGACAACTTTAAGTAACCCCTTATTGTGCGATGCCGATAGCGTCGCGTCATTGTGGTCGTATGCTGAAGAGAGTACCATGTACCATTTGTTGTTTTTCAACTCTCGGTTGTATCCGCGATACCTTTTGCGCAACAAACTGCGGCCGGCTGCGATCCTAGCGCGTAAACCGGTGAAGCTTGCTTCTACGGTAGAAAAGTGGAGCGAATTAGGCAAGAGTTGATGCATGCTGGAGCAGATTCTGTGGGCCAATGACCAACGCGCGACCACACCAGGTTTATATAGGCAGAGCGCCTCACTACTGAAAGAGCACTATCCCAATGAGATGGCGCACTCCCAGGTTGAATGAGGGCATGTTCTGGACGAGCAATGGCACCGTTGCGAGCAGCCCACACTAGGCAGATTAAGGGTGAAAAGTTGAAGTGAATGAGTCAAGTTTTCGGAAAATTCGAGGACTAGCTAAAACACACCATATCCCGCGTACAACCACTTGTGCATGGGTCAAATTCGCAGTATGGCAGAGGCATACCATCACCTTAGTATACGGCGAGTGGCGAAAAGCGCCTTGTCCCAACTGACGGGAGCAGAAAAGGTTTGGCCGGTGTTCTGGATTAGGGTTCGACGGCGCCTCTGCTTATGGGTGTATGCTAATCATAACACGTCTCGTCAGTCTGAGACGAAGTCTCGCTAGGCTTCAGGAAGTGGACGTGCGACGTGAACAGCAGACATGCGAGTAAATTCTCAACAGTCGGGAATTTCTCAGTACGCGATCTCGTTTTTGCCTCGTTTCAGTCAGAATCCCGTTCATCTTTTCAGATAATACTTGTATTTCAACCTGCCCCCATCGTATACTGATGCTAAATATTCTGTCGCTGGCCATTGGTTATACTGCCGCCTTGCTAGTCTTCCTCTTCATGCGAGGCTTATCGCAGATCACGAGAATAATGCACCTCGTTAAATCTACGACAAGGGAGGTCACTGTGTCATCCTTGACCACATCTTTTGTGCCCCAAACGGTTCGCATTTCGGATTTGCGCCCGGTCGGTAGATCTTTCTTGGCGATCGTACTGACTGCCATACTCATTGTTGTATTGTTCACGTTTGCTGGAGGTAACGCCGCTTCAACACGACGTGAATTTCAAGGAGACTCCGTGCCGCTTCACACAAAGTGGCTACCCATATATGACTCTATACCACGAGCCCATTCGGCTTCCCGCCTAACCAGCTCCGCAGTGATGACGCCAAACTTTATTGCGCAATATTTCGGAAGCCCAATCGAAGGTGATAGCACCCAAAGCCTTGCGGGAGGGGATCTGAATGGCGATGGGCTATTAGATGTTGTCCTTTGCTTTAAGCGACAGGTAACTCCTCCTCGTCCTGCTCCACCATACTGGCGTCGTATTTGTGAAGTGCATCAAAATGATGGTATGGGCACGTTGAGTGTTACTCTTGGTTTCGGATCGATACGGAGCGATCAGCCACCACCGGAAGGCCCGCCACCTGGCTCGGATCCGAGCGTTACTTTAGGGGATTTAAATGGCGATGGTGCAGTAGATATCGTCCATGATAATAAAATATACTGGAACAAAAAGCTGAGCGTGCTATCGGCCACCATATTTAGTCAAGTCGGTGGAAGCAATGCATTGGGCGATCTGAATAGTGATGGGGCTTTAGACATTATGCACGATGGAGTCGTATACTGGAATGATGAATTGGGCGGGTTTGGCGTAACCACGACGCTAGCTGGCCCGGGAGGTAGTAGTGCACTGGGCGACCTCAATGGCGATAGTGCATTGGACATTGTGCAAGGCAACATGGTGTACTGGAATGATGGATTAGGCGGGTTTGGTTTAACCACCATCTTGGCTGGGTCAGGGAATAGTAGCATAGTAGAGGATTTGAACAGCGATGGTGTTTTGGATATCGTCCAAATCAACTTTTCCCCCTATGGCAGGGGCATCATATTTTGGAATGATAAAGGAGTTGAATTCACCCCTCACCCCATTAGCGTAGGAGCCGATAGCGGCGATGTTGTGATAGGAGATATGAATGGAGACCGAGCTTTGGACATTATACAGAGGAGGACTGTATACTGGAACGATGGTACAGGCGGATTTAGTCAGACTATGACAGCAACAGTCCCTGGAAGTGTATTGGGAGATCTCGATAGGGACGGAGACCTAGATGTGGTAAATGACTGTGTAGTCTACTGGAACGATGGAGGGAATGCGTTTACGCGAACCACTACCCTAATCAGTTCTTTTTGTTATGGATGGCATGTTATCGTACTCGGTGACTTCAATAATGATGGTTTTCTAGATCTTGTTCGAGGCAGTAATGTTGGCGGAAGTAGCAGAAACGGTGAGAGCCGTGTGTACTGGAATGATGGAGCGAATGGGTTTACCCGAACCACATATCTAATTCCATGCACCTATCATTGTCTCCCAGGGAATACTCCTTCAAGTATTGCAGTGGGAGATTTGAACAGTGATGGAGCGCTGGATATCATCGTAGGCAATGGAACGGTTTGGGACATGACTATACACTGGAACGATGGAAAGGGCGAGTTCAGACAGACCCATCTAGGCGGCGGACATCAGACCACCAACATTGTGCTAGGAGATCTAAACGGCGATGGCGCTTTGGATATCACTGAAAGCAGCTCAAGCTGGCCCAGTATAATTTACTGGAATGATGGTGGAGGTAATTTTCCTACGACTTCTATGCTGGGAGGGCTAGGTAATAGCATCCTAGGCGATTTGAACGGCGATGGTGCATTGGATATTATCCATGGTAATGTGGTGTACTGGAATAACGAGGAAGGCGAATTCACACTAACAACTGTGTTGGAAGGATCAGGAGGAAGTGCAATAGGCGACTTGAATTGCGATGGTGCACCGGAGATTGTGGGACCAAATACCATATACCTCAATACCCTTTTCCGAGGATCGCGCTTTCCGAATAATCCACCTAAGGTCTCTGTCAACAGGCCAGGGAGCACCAATAATGCCAATTTCTTTTCTGTAGCTACTATCCTCAGTAGCACAATCCTTCCAATCTCCTATACTCTCTTTGATCCTGACGGTGACTCTGTTGAGGCCATCAGAGCTCTATATTCGGCCGACGGCGGCGGCAAATGGTATCCTGCGGTAGCAGCGAGCGGCACAGCGACATCGAATCTTTCCACGATTAGTAGTGCATTGCAATTTGATGGTATAGATGACTATGTGGAAATCGCAAATTCACCTAGCTTGAATATTACCACTGACCTCACACTGGAAGCCTGGGTCAATCTAAGCAACCCCAACAATGACCAGAAGATTGTTGGCAAAACGCCAATCGGACCTGGCTATCTCCTAGGTGTGTACAATGGCTCACTCTATCCTGAAATATGGGATGCTAATGGCAATCGGTATTCATTTCGTGCGGGCAATATTCCTGCCAATCGTTGGACGCATCTAGCCGTCACATGGCAAACAGGCGGGAGCATGATTGGTTACATCAACGGTAACCCGGTCATAACCATTTCCGCTAGTAGCTATCCCATTGGTTTAAATACCAATGTACTACGAATAGGCCACGCGCCTTGGTCTGGTTCTGAGTTTGTCACAGGCATGATCGATGACGTACGTGTCTACTCGCGCGCCCTGCCAGCTTCCGAGATACAAACGACAATGTCTCGAGCGCTTGCCGGAAATGAAAGCGGTCTGGTAAGCAACTGGGGCTTCGATGAAGGCATTGGCACAGTGACCCACGATCTCACTGCAAATCGTAACGATGGCGCGCTGATTAATTTGCCGACTTGGGTGAGTGGTCATATTCCTGCACCAGTCTCTTATGCATATTATTGGGACACTTTTGCTAGTGGCTTTTTTGGACAAAGTGATGAGGTGGTATTTCGTATCGAGGCTTATCCATCTGCGCTGAGCAATACTTTAGGATTAACGGGAACATATCGATACACTAATACCGTACCCATATTCCAACGTGCGTATGCTTCGTCATATACTTTTCCCTTTCGTGTTCGAGGTACAGAAATACAGGTTTTTAGTGATACGATAACAATTACGGACGCCGTCACTGGGGCAGTGGTTTATCGCCTACCTGCTATGCAAATGATTGGGGCTGAACCGTTGGCTGATGAATCAGGCAAGCCTTTCCAAACAGATTGGCAAGGCCATTTGCAGGGACGTGGTCACATCAACATCAACGATCGCCTCATTGCCTTGTTACCAATTACTGCGACAGACGCTTATACCTTGTATTACTCCAGCGCTACGCCGAATCAAACTGGCCTGACGGCTTTCACAGTTGTGACACCGGGTGTGCAGATTCTCACCGTGACATCCGCGAATCCTCTTGTCCTCTTCAACCTTGATCTCTCGCTGGAGTGGGATGCGCGCACTGATGCACAATTCATGTCGCAACTGAAATACGACTTGCAACGCACTTCGGAATTGCTGTATGACTGGACGAACGGGCAGGCGGCGCTCGGCCCGGTCAACATCTATCACGACCGGCAGCACTGGGAA
>JAUQXC010000717.1 GCA_030834825.1 Thermoflexales bacterium | reverse complement strand
CTCGGTGTTGCCAGCCCTACCGCACATGGGCAAGAAATCACCAAGACTGTAACAGAAAGCAGCAGTGAAAAACCGAAGACTCCGATTTCACCCAACTTATAGGGCGAGAGAATGAAACTGGAATTGGGATCGAAGAAGCGGTTGTACCCGATGAAGAACCAGAATACGAACACGACGATGGCCAGCACGTGCACACCCAGGATGAAGTGTCCCGCCACCCAGTCCGCCAACTTCTGAATAGGCGCCTTGCTGGCTTGCGCATCTTCCACCAGTTTGACGATCTGCGCGAGCGCCGTGTCTTTGCCCACGCGGGTCGCGGTGAACTTGAACGCGCCCGTCTTGTTGAGCGTTCCACCGATGACGTTATCGCCCGCTTTCTTCTCAACCGGCAGACTTTCACCCGTCAACATCGATTCGTCAACCGCCGAATAACCTTCCGTCACCAGGCCATCGACCGGCACACCTTCGCCCGGTCGCACCAGGATCAGATCGTTCACCTCAACTTCTTCCGCTGGGAGCTCGGCCTCTTGTCCATGGCGGATCACCCGCGCGATCTTCGGCTGCAGTTTCATCAACTTGCGGATCGCTTCGGATGTGCGGCCGCGCGTTAACGCTTCGAGCCAGCGGCCCAACACGATGAACACGGTGAGCAGCGCGGCACTTTCAAAAAACGTGGCGCCTTCGCCGCCGAAGCCAGCCGTTGGAAACAGGGTATTGATCAGCGCGATGCCATACGCCGCGCCAATGCCCGTCGCATACAGTAGGTTCATGTCGGTGACGCCGTGCTTCAAACCGCGCCATGAATTGACAAAGAACTGCCGTCCGGGGCCGAAGACGATCGGGGTGGTGAGCAAACCGATGACCCATTTGTATGACAGGAACTCGGGCCCGATCGCTTTTAAGGGACCGAGCATCTCGTAGAACGTGCCGAGCATGACCAGCAGTCCGATCGTACTAGCAACGACGAGATTGCGACCCTGCCGTTTGATCTCGTCTTCGCGGGCTTGCCGCTCTCGATCGAGGGTGTCTGCACCTTTCGTCGGCCCGATCGCTTCATATCCGACCTCACTCACCGCGCGCTTCATCTGAGTTGAGGTGACGACGCCGGGGATGTACGTCACGCGCGCCGTGCCGAGTCCCAGGTTGACCACGGCCTCGTTCATCCCTGGCAATTCCTTCAACGCGCCTTCCACATGCGCCACGCACGAAGCGCAGGTCATGCCCTTGATCGTCAACGTTGTGGTTTCGGTCGGCACGTCATAGCCGATGTCTTGCACAGCGGCGACCAATTGGCCGATTGTTACCTGGCTGTCCGCCAACTGCACAATGGCTTTTTCCGTCGCCAGGTTTACCGTGGTCTTGGCGACGCCGGGCACTTCTTTCAAAGCCGCCTCGACATGACTGACGCACGAGGCGCAGGTCATGCCGCTAATGGGGAGGGTGATGAGTTGTGTGCTCATGCTGGTTGTTCCTTCGTTTGATTCAGTCTGTTCACATACTTTTCGGGATCCCCGTGAAAGAGTGTTTTGCAGGCGATGTGGCAGAAGTAGTAGGTCCGCCCCTGATACTCTGACTGCGCCTCAGCGGCGGACTTGGGAATCGTCATCCCGCATACCGGATCCGTGACGTGAGTTGTTTCCACGTTGCCTCCGTTTCTTAAAAATCTTAGGTAGATCCCGTTCGATCTGTTGAACGTCGTCAGTCGGACGCGGCCACTCGCTCAGCCAGGCGCGCAGCAGCCGAATTTGAATTTGCGCTAAAGCGCCGCGCACCGCGTAAAGTTGCTGCGCCACTACCAGATCGCGATCATCGCGCTCGACCATGTACCTGGTGGCATTGAGATGACCACGCACACAGGCCAACCGGTTCAACACATCCACACGAGTCGCGTCAGACCTCGGCTGTCGCATTGGTCAACGCCTCGTCGAGCGCGGCTAGCAGCGGCCACGCCAGCCTGCCGCCCGGTTCACTGGCGGCTACCAGCACGCGCGTGATGCCATCGCATTCATGCGCCGTGATGACTGCGGGCGGAGCGGCGGGTGCCGGTTCATAGGCCAGCAGCACCACATACTGGCACGTGCAGTGCGTGGTGCCATGATGCGGACAGGGACACTCAGGCTGGTCGTGCAACGCACTACGCAGATCGAAGCTGCGCTCCAGGCGAATGTCGTGCAACGCCAGTGTGGAGATCAACAGTGCTAAAGTTTGCTCGCAGGGGGATGCGATGGTGAGATCTCGCTGCATGCTCATCACCTCATAGCCGTCTTCACTCAAACGGTGATCAGAATTAATAGACCCATCGCCACGACACTGCCCCCCAACACGAGCCGCACCACTTCTTTATGATGCAGATTCCAGTGCGCCACTCGATTCAACGTAGGCCGGGCTGAGGCGGCGATCAAAATCGCGATCAGGGGTAGGATGAACACGACGTTGTACAACACCAGATAGGCATAGCCAAGTAATGCAGTGGGTTGCAGCGCCAGCAGGCTCAGCACGCCGAGATAAACCGCGCCGCTGCATGGCACGGTGCACAACCCGATCAAGAAGCCGCCGCCGATCAGCGCAGGCAGCGTGGCCTTCTTACCCAGCTGCCGCGCGACCATGCCGATGCGCGCCGGGGCCTGCAAGCGCCAGCCGACATCGGGCAGGAAGTAATCTTTTAACATCCACAGTCCGAACAGGATCGCCAGCAATGCACCAAAACGCGCCGGTACATGTTGACGTGTGAAGAAGTCCAGCGACTTGAGCAGTCCAACGCCGAGCGCGAGATAGGTCAGGAATACGGCGGCGATATAGATGCCACCCATACCCAACAATCGTGCCCGCATGGCCTTCACGTTGGCTTCGCCGGATTGCAGCGTCGAGGTCAGGGCAGTGACGAACAACAACAACACCGTAAACGCACAGGGATTGATCCCGTCGATCACACCGGCGACGACGACGGCTGGCAAGGTGATCTGCGGCAGGTACTTCTGCATCGCTGCTTCGGGAGCATTGGGATGCCAGAATCCTGTGAGCGCGATCGCGCCGAGGGCGAACAGGCTCAAGGTTGAGATGATGGTGATCGAGCGTAGGCGCAGGCTCATGAGGCTAAGCCTCGACGATCAGCTGGCCCTGCATCGTCGGGTTCGCGCGCCCACCACAGCAGATGTCGCAGTAGTAGGTGTACGTGCCGGACTTATCGGGTGTGAAGGTGGCAGAGTTGTTACCCTCCGGCGGCGCGACCACACTTACCCCTAATTCGTCCACGGCCCACTGGTGCTTGCCGCCGCCATCGGTGTGATGTGAGTTATCCAGGCTGGTCAGGCGGAGCGTCATCGGCTGGCCGGCTTTCACGCGGATCTCTTTCAGGTTGAAGCCGCTCATGTCGGCGGCGATGTCGATCGTATTGGCCGCCGGGGCCGGTGTCTTCGGCGAAAAAGCCGAGATCAACAAACCGATCGAGGCGCTGAGGACAGTCAGTGTGATAAGACCGAAGGCGATCGCCCGGACTTTCTTTTGCCGTGCGCAGCGCGCCGCCCGTAATTGCTGTTCATGTTTGTTCATGCGGTTCCTTTCCGATCGGAGATGAGAGCCAAGAGTGATGGTTTCAGTCTACCGCTTTCGCCGGGCGCGCGTGAGAGCTATCCGGCGTGATTTGTGCTAAGCCATTTAGCGGGGTAGGCGCTAAAAACAAACAGTCCATCAAATAAAGATGGACTGATCAGACAGCCTATCACACTGGGTTAAGGTTGGTGTGAGGTGCTTAGCCTTCGTTGTAGATACCACCCGCTAAGAGCCATGAGCCGGCGCTCGCGGTCACGGAAACATCCGACGAAGCGACTTACAAGGATTTACTGACGCAAATCGCGCTGCTGGACGACGCTCACGAACAAGGTGAAGTCGACGAGGTGTGTTACCAGACGCGCCGCGCTGCACTCTTCCAGCAGGCGCGCGCGTTGATTCAGGTCGATGAGAAAAAGTAGCCTTACGGCATCCAACTACGCAATCGACAAGCCCGAAGTTTGACTCACCGCAGAGAGACGGAGGGGACAGAGTTTTTCCCTGTCCCCTCCCTGATTTGAAGTCGATGGCAACGGGTCGTGAAGTCACACACCGCAATTGTTGCCGCCGCCCGGCCCTTGCTGCAGCAGGCCATTGTTGGCCAGCCACTGATGGACGCCCTTAAAGCCCGTGCCTGATGAGAATTTGGCGCTCGTTAGTTCGCGGGCGTCCACTTGAGCGTAGTCCAGGCTCTTAGCTGCCTTGAACGCCACGGCCTGTTCCAATGATTGCTGCGGATACCAGAACGCATTCACATACTTGGCTGCGGTGAACATCTCGTCGACCGTAGCATTCTGTGCCGCCATAAGCTCGAGCAGCCCTAACATCGCCATGCCGTGATTGCAGTCAGGGAAATGCGTGGGATTGTCACAGCATGGGCGGAAGACGTTCTGGGCGACTTCCTCCAGGCGGCGCTGCTGCTCAGCGCTGAAGGTGAACAGCGCCGTGCTGGCGTACAACTCGATCGGTGATCGTGAGCCGATCGTCCAGCCGCCGGTTGAGGCAAAGTTGCCGATGTTCTCTTGGCCATTCTGCCCATATCCCCCGCTTTGCGGGGGTGGGCCGCTAGGCGTCATCATCGGGCCTGTGGTCAGGATCGTATTCTGATTGGTCAAGCCTACGGCCCAGAAGAAGTTGAGCAGGAAGTAAGCGTTATCAGATTTGATCGCGATCGGTTGGTTCCGGCCCTTGGTCAAGATGGCGATCTGCTCGTCCGTTAACGGTTGCCCGGCATCGGCGTAAACCTTGACGAACTTCTGATAATCGATCGCACCTGCGGCGACCAGTTGTGAGCCCAGATCACCCAACTTCACGGGAAGCGTGTAGCCTTCAGGCGGATTCACCTGTTGAGCGATCGCCGCCATATCGATCGTGACCGTGTGCTCGTGCTCGGTAGTGGGCGTGACACTCGGCTTGAGTGCTGTCTCCGCCGGGGCGGTTGGGCGGCCCCAGGCAAAGTAGCCGCTGCTTAAACCCAGCGCGAACGCTAACAGGATCGAAATGAAAGCGCGCACGCTGCTGCGTTTGGGCTTCAAAAAGCGTGTTGACGGCGAGGCGTCGATTTCCGGGGTGGGGTCTTTGGGTTCTGCTACTTCTGGCAGGTTCACTTCTTTTTCCTGATGATCCATCAATCCGCCACTGAACAAATTGGGTTGTCTCAGATGATGTCGCCGCGCCAGTGATACCACAACCAACCGAGGAGGCCACCCACGATTGCGCCGATCAACGCGACCAGCCAGTGTAGCGAGTGCGCCTCAACTGGCAAAAACATTTGACTGATGACGTAGCCGATAAGACCCAGTCCAAAGAGTCCGACAAACACGACGAACGGCACTCCGCTGCTGGCATGCTTGGATTTAGCGTTGGCAAGCTTGCTGGATCTGCTCATCTTCTCACTACTGAGTATAGGCTATCCTGGCTAAGACAGTCTCTAAGTTACGCAAGCGCACCGCTCAGGTCGAAAGCGCGATAGCGATGACGTCCGTCGTTACCGGCCTGCGCGACTGCCTGGATCAGCGCCGGTACGGCCACCAGGTTGGGGTTGAATTCCACAGCGGCCAGGCCGGTCAGGTGATCGACCTCGGCCTCCGTAACGCCGTTCAGGGCCAGCAAACCATTACGGACACGCGCCGCACAATTGGGACAGCCCAGGCCTTGCACACCTAGGCGGATCAAGGCCGTGGCCGGTTGTTCTTCAACCGTAACCATTTTGTGAATTGGCTCAACGTGACAAGTCTCGTTCATGTGCTTCTCCAGAGAGAGTTAAATTGCGGCTATTTGTTGAAAAATGCAGAAGCCGCTGGCATCACACCACCTAGACTGATTTTAACGGGGATCATGGCCGGGCGTAACGTGCATTTGGCCTGTTTTTCGAGTAGGCTATTTGGCGGGTGTGAGTGGGGCAAAAAACACTCCTGGCTCATCCTATGACGTGCCCGGAGTGTGGAATGTTTAGCAGAGATCACTCGACAATCAGTTTGCCGCGCAGCATGCCCATCTGGCATTGGAAACCATACTCACCGGGCTTGTCGGGCGTGAACTCGACGCTGACTTCTTCGCCTTCGGGCAATTTGGCACTCTGCTTGAAATCGGGAAAGAGCACCATCTCCGAGCAAGCCGCACTCTCCCGGCGTGTGAAGCGCAAACGGACTGGCTGCCCGGCCTTCACGACGATCAGATCGGGCGTATAGCCGCCCTTTACGGTGACCGCCACTTCTTGCGCGCCGCTCGCGCCGAGAGCGGCTTGCATCTTGGTCTTGGGTGCGAACCAGAAGAACCAGGCGATGAAAATGCTGAGGGCTATGCCTCCCAGCGTAACAATGATTTGTATGGTAGTCATTTTATTGTTCCTGATTGACTCGAGCCACAGAGGCACCAAGAAAAACAGCTAAGTGGCAGGCTCCGTGTCTCTGTGTCTCCGTGGTTTTATTTTGCACTGAAGCGCGGCTTGAACGCGCGCAACCGATTGGCATTGCTGACGACCGTGACGCTCGAGAAGGCCATCGCGGCACCCGCCAACAGCGGACTGAGCAGGATGCCGAAGAACGGATACAACACGCCCATCGCCACCGGCACGCCCAGTGCGTTGTAGATGAAGGCACCCACCAGGTTTTGTTTGATGTTGCGCATCGTCGCGCGGCTCACTTCGATGGCCGTAACGACGCCTTTCAGGCTGCCTTTGATCAACGTGATGTCTGACGCTTCGATCGCAACATCGGTGCCGGTGCCGATCGCCAGTCCTACATCCGCTTGTGCTAACGCGGGCGCATCGTTGATACCATCGCCCACCATTGCAACCTTTTTATTCTCGGCCTGCAACAAGTGCACATTGTGCGCCTTGTCCTCCGGCAGCACTTCCGCCAACACGCGATCAACGCCGACCTGCCGTGCAATGGCCTGCGCCGTGCGCTGATTGTCGCCCGTGATCATCACCACTTCGATGCCCATGCGATGTAGTGCCGCGATTGCTTCCGCCGAATCTTCCTTGACGGTATCGGCTACGGCGACGATGCCGGCTGCCTGACCATCGATCGCCACATACATCGGCGTCTTGCCGTCATCGGCCAGGTGCGCGGCCTGCGCTTCGAGGTCACCCAACGCCAGGGCTTCACGCTGCATCATCTTGAGATTGCCCAATACCACACGCCGCCCTTCGACCGTCGCGATCACACCGTGACCCGGCACGGCTTCAAACGCGGTAGGCTCGACCAAATCGATCTGGCGCTGCTTCGCGCCTTCGATGATCGCTTCGGCCAGCGGATGTTCCGAAGATCGCTCGACGGAGGCCGCCAGTTGCAGTAAATCGTTTGGTTTCCATTCACCCGCTACCACGACATCTGTTAGTTCCGGCTTGCCCTTCGTGATCGTGCCCGTCTTGTCCAGCACGACCGTCTTGATCTGGTGCGCGGTTTGCAGTGCTTCGCCCGATCGGATCAGGATGCCGTTCTCCGCGCCTTTGCCGATGCCCACCATTAAACTCATCGGCGTGGCCAGGCCCAGCGCGCACGGGCAGGCGATGATCAACACCGTCACGCTCGTCACCAGCGCAAAGACCAGCTGCGGCTGCGGTCCGAAGTCGAACCACGCGACAAACGTCAATACCGCCAGGATCATCACGATCGGCACGAAGTACCCCGAGACCGTATCGGCCAGTCGCGCGATGGGCGCTTTACTGTTCTGCGCGTCCTGCACCAGCTTGACGATCTGCGCCAGCGCGGTATCCTTGCCGACCTTCGTCGCCCGGAACTTGAATGCGCCGGTCTTGTTCAACGTCGCCCCGATCACTTCGTCGCCTGGCTTCTTCGACGCGGGCAGTGATTCACCGGTGAGCATCGATTCATCGACGGCGGAACTGCCTGCGACGATCAGCCCATCGACCGGCACTTTCTCACCGGGGCGTACTTGTACGATGTCACCAACTAGCACTTCTTCGACGGGAATGTCGATCTCGCGCCCGTCACGGACCACGCGCGCCGTCTTCGCCTGCAAGCCCATCAGTTTCTTAATTGCTTCGCTGGTGCGGCCTTTGGCGCGCAGTTCAAGTGCCTGCCCTAGCACGACGAGTGCGATGACGACGGCGACGACATCATAGAACGGTTCGCTGGTGCCTTCCGGGAAAATACTGGGGAACAGAATCGCGCTGGTGGAATACAACCAGGCCGCCGCCGTGCCCAACGCGATCAGCGTATTCATGTTGGCCGAGCGATGCTTCAACGCCGCCCATGCCCCGCTGAAGAAGTGGCCGCCGGAGTAAAACAAAACGGGCAGTGTGAGCAGTGCCGTCACACCCCAGGCGATACGCAGCGTCTCCATCGGCCAATCGCGAATGATCGGCAGGAACTGAGGATAGGCGGTGATGAGCACCGGGATCGAGATCAGTGCCGCGAACCAGAACTTCCGCAGCAAGCGACGATACTCACGTTCGTGTTCGGCGCGCTGTACATCTTCTGGTTCGTCGCTGCGAGCCGGTCGGGCCTGGTAGCCCACGGCTTCGATCGCGCCGCGCAGTTGCGGCAGCGCCGTCTTTTCGGGTAGATAGTCGATCGTGGCTTCCTGCGTGCCGACGTTGACCGTGGCGTCAAGCACGCCCGGTGTAGCCTTCAAGCCATCCTCGATGAACTTGACGCACGACGCACAGCGGAGATCGACGATGCCGATGCGGGTCTGCGCGCCGCCCACGCGATAGCCCGCCGACTTCACCGCTTTCGATAATGCGTTGATCGTCACGACTGACGGATCATAGTCCACCTGCACCGCACTCGATCCCGCATTGATCTTGGCAGCGTGAACGCTAGGTACAGCTTGCAGGGCGCCTTCCAGTGCCTGTGCCCGATCGCTTTTCTTCAGCCCGACGATCGGTAGCTCGATACGGGCGCTTGATAGATCGGGGTTGTAGCCGGTCGTGATCGAACCGGCCAGCGCGTACTGGCGCGGATCAGCGTCAAACTGATCGACGCAGCTCTGTGAGCAGAAGTAAACCGTCTGACCCCAATGTTGGCGCGTGGCAAACGCCGACTGTGGATCGAGATCCATGCCACAAACAGGATCTTTAACCATGTTGCTATCCTCCCTCACCATTGAGTTGCTTGAATACATTGTATCCTGCCCGAGCCTGCGCGGATAGCGTGATTCCGCCTGATTTTGAGTAGGTAAATTCGCCTAGAGGATGGTCGGCAGCGAAGTGCGCTTTTTAAGGAAGCACTGACAGGGGATCGAGGAAAGCACCACCGTTGAGGCGAATGCGAAAATCCAGGTGAGGGCCAGTCGAGCGACCCGTGTTTCCCGATAAGGCGATCATCTGTCCTTGAGTCACCCCGTCGCCGGCCTGCACAAGCAGTTCGCGGTTGTGAGCGTAGTACGTCCAATAGCCATTGCCGTGATCGACAATGATCAAGTTGCCGTAGCCGGAATCATCCCACCCGGAGAAGATCACCGTGCCGCTATCGGCCGCGACGATCGATGTGCCCGGCGGCAGGGGGATATCGATGGCCGGATGGGCCGCCCAGTATTCTTGTGAAAGAGACCGGCTGGACACCGGCCAGATAAAGCGGCTGGTGCCCGTATTCGCGAGGGGGCCTTTATAGTAGCCGGGCGAATAACGCCCTTGCCCGGCGACGAGACGTGGACCGGGCGCCTGCCATTCCGTCCCGCCGATACCGTGCGGCACAATGACTTGCTCGCCCGCTTGAATATGGTACGGGCCATGCGGGTTGAAGCGATTATCCGCCAGTGCGATAATGTCTTCGAGCGTCGCACTGTGCATCTGTTGAATGCTCTCCAGGGTGTCGGTCGGGGTGACCGTATGCAGCACACCATCAACCGGTAGAATATTGAGCACTTGCCCAACTTGCAGCGATCCCGAGTCGGCGCTGAGATTGGGATGGCCCCACAAGATCGTTTCGGGCTTCAACTTGAATTGCGCCGCAATGCTGCTGGGCGTGTCACCTGCCTGGACGGTGTACGTCATGAGTTGAACCAGCGGACGCATGGAGGACAAAGTGAACGCATTCGCCAAAGGTTCGATGCGATCATCGGCTTGCGCACGCGCCAGGAGATTATCCGGCGCGGCCCGGAGGCTCATCTCTTGCATAGGCTCAGCCGTCTGATCGAGGGCCGCCACCACGGTGGATTTCTCCAGCAGCTGGTTCTGCGTCCGAGCGATCAGCAGCGCGAGCACGACGATGCCCAACACCGTTAGGTGACTGATCCAGCGATATAGAGTCATGTTGAAGGTAGTGCGCTGGGGGAAAAGGCTGTTTGCCTTCAGTGTTGGACGATCGCCGGCGTCCAGCGCTTGCGACGCAATACGATCGCCAGCAAGGGCAATCCTATGATCAATCCTGCCAGACTGATCAGCTGCGCCTGGTTAAGACCAAAGGCGATGATCTGGTACGAACTCCAGAAAGTAATGATGAATCGTCCAGCGGAATACAGCACGAGATAGATGAGGAAGAGCGCGCCGTCCGGCAGATTCCGCTGGCGCAAGCGCCAGACGAGGACGAAGATGTTCAGGTTCAGGATGATCTCGTAGACGGGTGTCGGCGTGTAATACACGCCCAGCTGGGGCACCAGCGCGTTGGGGCTGGTGTAGGCGAAGCCGAACGGGCCGGTGGTGGCTTGGCCCAGCGCATCACCGGTGATGATGCACGCGAACCGTCCGAGCGCTTGTCCCAGCACCAGACCTGGCGCAGCCGTATCGACCAGCTGTCCAAAAGGCAAACGATCGCGCCGCGCAAACAGCGCCAGCGCGATCCCGCCGCCAATCACTGCGCCCCAGATCGCCAGGCCACCTTCCCAGATGTACAACGCGCGCACCGGATTCGGCGCGAATTTATCTGGCCAATGATCGATGACGTGAAACAGCCGTGCACCGATCAAGCCGCCGCCGATCACCCAGAGCACGGCGTCGCCGACATATTTCTCGGCCAGTCCTTTGCGCTTGGCCTCGCGCCATGTGATCCACACCCCCACGATGATCGCGCCCGTGACGATGAGGCTGTACCAGCGGATCATGAAATGCCCGATGCTGAAAATGATGGGATCGATACTGATCGTAATCATTCCTTCAGCCTTTTTGACGCACAAAATGAGAGGCGGTGGGACACCTGCCGTCCGATCGCCTCTGGCTGCAACCACAGTGTCATGCGCTAACGGATTTGCCGCGCCATCAGATCGATCAGATCGATCTTGGTCAAAATCCCGATCGGTCGGTCGCGCGCCGTCACGATCACGACTTTGCCGCGCTCAAAGTTCGCCAGGGTGCTCTGGGCGCAGGCGTCCGAGGTTACTGTGATGACGTTGGGATTGATGATCGTGCTAATGGTCTCTGACGGATCATGCTCGTGTCCAGCATGGAGCAAGTGCTCGAGCAAATCGACTTCGGTTACAATCCCGATCAGCCGGTCTTGATCGTCGACGACAGGCACTTGCGAGATGTCATATTCCTTCATGAGAGCGACCACCGCCGTCATCCGATCGTCAGGCCGCGCGGTGATGAGCTTGATCCGATCGGGATGGTCGAGCAAATCGGCGACGTGCTTCTCCGACCAGCTCGTTTCCAGGAACCCGTTCTCGCGCATCCAATTGTCATCGAACAATTTGCTCAGGTAACGATCACCCGAATCGGGCAACAGCACGACCGCGACTTGATCGGGTGTCAGGGCCCGCACCCTTTGAGACTTGTGCAACCCCGCGACAGCCGAACCAGACGATCCGCCGCAGAACAAACCTTCTTCGCGCACCAGCCGGCGCGTCATCAAGAACGATTCGCGATCGTCCACCTGCACCACTTCGTCGATCAAACTCAGATCGAGCGTGCTGGGAATGAAGTCTTCGCCGATGCCTTCGAGCTTGTAGGTCTTCAAGAAGGGTTCAGTGGGCACGTGGCCTAACTTCCAGGTGTCGTACAGGAGTGAGCCGAGAATGTCCACGCCCACTACCTTGATATTGGGATTCCGCTCTTTGAGATAACGCGCCGTGCCAGTGACTGTGCCGCCCGTACCCATGCCGGCGATCAATACAGCAATCTGTCCGGCGGTCTGCTCCCAGATTTCAGGGCCGGTCGTTCGATAATGGGCCGCGGGATTCGCCGGGTTGTGATACTGATTCGCCAGGATGCTGTTGGGCGTCTCAGCCACGATACGTTGCGCGACGCTGTAGTAACTGCGCGGATCAGCAGGCGGGACGGTCGTCGGCGTGATGATGACCCGTGCACCGAAAGCACGCAGGAAGCGCACCTTCTCTTCACTCATCTTGTCGGGCATGACACACACACACTTGTATCCCTTGACCGCCGCCGCTACTGCTAGGCCGGCACCCGTGTTGCCCGACGTCGCTTCGACAATCGTCCCGCCTGGCCTGAGGTATCCGCCTCGCTCGGCGTCCTCGATGATCGACAACGCGATACGATCTTTAACGGATCCGCCAGGACTGAAATACTCAACCTTAGCGAGCACCGTACACAGGCAAGCCTCAGCGACCACGCGATTCAGCTTCACCAGCGGAGTCTGTCCGATAGTGTCCAGAATGTTTTCGTAAAAGCGTGGCTGGCGCACTCGTAACGGCGGTTGCGTTGGAAGTGTGTGTACGGCGTTCATAGTGGTCCTCGATCGAGCGAATCGCTCGGCGGTACTATCCTTTCTGAAATGGGCTGAGGGAGAGGCGATCGGACGCTGTGTCCAATCGTCTCCTGGCAATCAACGCTTAGTGATGACCGGCCTGGTGCTGCGAATGACTGACATACTTCTCCGGTTCCTTGTCGAAAGCTTTCTTGCAGCCCGGGGAACAGAAGTAATACGTTTGTCCCTGGTAATCCGACTTGCCGGCGGCCGTCTTCGGATCGACGTCCATACCGCAGACCGGATCTTTTTGTGGTTCAAAAGCCATGGCGCTTCACCTCCTTTCAGGATCATTACTCGTGGATCAATGAACGCGATTTTGAAGGATTTTCCCGTGGCACACGCCCCAGCAGATTGCCAGGACAGCGAAAAAGAGCACTAAAGCCACTACGCCCGCTGCCTCCAGTCCCAGCAGCGGAGTGACGATGAATAAGATCAGCGGCAGGCTGCATAACCATACGACCAGGGCCAGCAGCATACTGTCCGAATGCGAAGCCAGTCGCTTGAACATGGCTACCTCGTTCAAATAGTGTAGCGGATGTTCCCGGCACCACCTAGCGCTAAATAGCGGGTTTTCATCCGCGCCAAATGGCTTGTTACCAGAAAGCAAGAGGGCGATCTAGAAAAAGGGCAGACTGGGAGGTGAGAAAAATCGATCGGGGAGCAGGAGACTACAACGGCATCTGCAACTCGATGGTTGTGCCGACGCCGGGCGCCGATTGAATCGTCAGCTGCGCAGCGATGAGTTCGGCGCGCTCCCGCATGCCGATCAATCCGAAATGGCCCCAATCGGACAGGGCATCAGCCCGATTGGGCAGCTCGAATCCGTGGCCATCATCGCGGATCAAGACGGTCAGCTGAGCGCCGTAGTTTAACTCGACTTGCACGTGTTGCGCCTGCGCGTGCTTCACGACATTGTTCAACGCCTCTTGCACAATGCGATACAAGGCCAGTTCACGTTCGGGCGCGAGCCTCTGGATCTCTCCCTCAATCGTTAAGGTGGCACTTAATCCAGCGGAGCCGTCAATCGACTGAGTCAACATCTCGATGGCGGGCGCCAACCCTAGATCTTCCAGGTAGATCGGCCGCAGGTTGCGAATCACGCGTCGCACGTCGGCGATGGCGTCAGCTGTCATCGTGCGCAGTTCAGTCAACTTCACGGCCGCCATCTGCGGATCGCGCCTGCAAATCCGTTCGATCATTTGCGTGCGCTGATCCAGGGCGATTAACGCTTGCACCGTTTCATCATGTAATTCACGCGCGATGCGCGATCGTTCATCTTCCTGGCTGCGCGTAATCGTAGCGGCATAGGACTGAAGGCTGCGTTGATAACGGCGAATCTCGTCGGCCATCTGCGCCAGGGTGGCATGCAGCGTTTGGACTTCGCTAATGCCGCCGATGGGCTGGGCCAGCGCAGCATAGTCGCCTTGGCCGGCACGGGCGGCTTGCTCATCCAGCTGCTGCAAAGGACGGATCACGCGTCGAGCGAAGAAGACGATGGCCGCAACCGCAATCACAAATGCCGGAATTAAGGCCAACGGCGTGAGCAGCGAGGTGCGCAGCAGTGGATTAACCACATCTTCCCAGGGCGCGGCCACGATCAATCCCCAGCCCACCGTCGACAGCGGCTCATAGGCTACAACCCATTCGAGCGGGTTTTCATCTGTAACAAAAGTGGCGCCACTTTGACCTCGCAGTGCTGCGGCTGCACCGGGTATCTGCGCCGCATCTGATCCGGCGGGTAAGGCAGCTGAGTCATACACACTACGTGAGGCCGCATCGACGACTGTGACGCGCGCGCGGGGACGAGCGCAGCGTGTTGGCGAGCGTGGGCAACCGCAGGGCCTGAGGAGAGAACAGCCCGGCGGTCGTGAAGGTGCCGTCGGTGGATTTGGCGACCGCGAGAATATCGCCGGTGGCGGTGAGCTGCATACCGGGTGTTTGAGTGGTAATGGAGCGCAGAGCCGCTTGCAACTTTGTGGTGATCGGCTGTGGCAATACGGCCAGCTCGGCGCCCTGAGCATCGACGACGATCACGCCGCCATCAAAGTCGGATAGCAGATGATCAGAACTGCGTAGCTCGGCGGCTGGTGATAATCCGATCGCGGTGGCTTCGGCAATCGAGCGCAGCGCCGCCAATCGATGGCTGATCCGATCGCCCAGGCCAAGCGCAGCTTCACGCACTGCTTGCTGGTTGTGCTGCGCGACCATCGCGCGCATTTCATTCTGGTGCAGTGTCGTTGCCGCGATGGCGACGACGATCAACACCAGCGTCAGCGGCAGCACGACCACCAGCAGCAGGCCGGGCAATAGCCCGCGCAACCGGGACATTATTCGATCGTCTCCGTGGGCGAGAGCCAGCCCAGCGCCACGGCGCGCATGACGGCTTCGGTGCGGGTGGTGACGTGCAGCTTGCCGAAGATGTTGGCTAAATGGCCTTGCACGGTGCGATCGCTGACGTTGAGCTGCGCGCCGATCGCTTTGTTGGTGTAGCCCCGCGCGGCGAGTTGGAGCACATCGGTTTTGCGCGGGGTGAGCGAGTCGATCGGCTTGTCGCTGGCTTGATCGGCCAGCTGCGTCATGAGTTTGCGCGCGATGGTGGGATCGAGCACCGATTTGCCTTCCTGAACATCGTATACGGCTTGAATGATGTCGTCGGCGTCAGCGGTCTTGAGGACGTAGCCATTTGCGCCTGCCTGCAATACGGCCAGCACATAGGGTGTGTCATCATAAGCCGTGAGGATGAGCAGGCCGATCGGCCAGTGCTGGGCGCGCACGTGGCGACATACGTCGATGCCGCTGCGTTTGGG
>JAUQXC010000716.1 GCA_030834825.1 Thermoflexales bacterium | reverse complement strand
GGCTGAGGTTGGACCGTGCGGCCCTGACAGCGAAATCCATTATGAGCGCGGCCCGGAATTCTGCAACAAGCAAGACGTGCCCGGCCACGTGTGCAGCGTGAATGGTGACTGCGCACGTTTCCTGGAAATCTGGAACCTGGTCTTCATTCAATACAACCGTACCGGCCCGACCGAATTGCATCCGCTGCCGGCCAGGCACGTCGATACCGGCATGGGCTTCGAGCGCATCGTCTCGATCTTGCAGGGCGTCGATTCCAATTACAAAACCGATCTGTTCCTGCCGTTGATTCAGAAGACGCAGAAGCTGACGGGCCATACCGATGCCGAAGTGGAAGCGAACATTGTAGCCTATCGCGTGATCGCGGATCATGCCCGCGCGGCGGCCTTCCTCATCGCCGACGGGGCGCTGCCCGGCAACGTGGGCCGCAACTATGTGCTGCGGATGATCCTGCGGCGCGCGGCGCGCTTTGGCCGCATGCTGGGTTTCGACGGGCCGTTCATGGCCGAGATCGCGGATGTCGTCGTCGAGAACATGAGCGATCATTATCGCGAGCTGCGCGATCGGCGCGAGCACATCTTGTACACTATCACCGATGAAGAGCGCCGCTTCCATCGCACGCTCGATCTGGGCCTGGGTAAGCTGGAAGAAGTCCTGGCCGCAAATCAGGATAGCCACATCGTGCCCGGGGCCGAAGCATTCAAGCTCTACGACACGTTCGGTTTGTCGGTGGAGATCACCAAGGACATCGCCTTCGAGCGTGGCTATATCGTCGATCTGGCAGGTTTCCAGGCGGCGCTGGCCGAGCAGCGTGAGCGGGCGTCGGCCGCAACCAAGTTCGAGGGCGACGGTGAATCGGTCGCGGCCTATCAGCAATTGAAGCGCAGGTTGATCGAGCAAGGTGTGATCGACGAGAGCGGTGTGGAGTTCGATCCGTACACGGCGCCAGAGATGGAAACCAAAGTCATCGGCTTGATTGTCAACGGCCAACTGGCCGATCGGGTTAATTACGGCGATAAGGTCGAGGTGGTGCTGGCCGGTACGCCGTTCTACATCGAATCCGGCGGGCAGGTCAGCGACGTGGGCGTCATCGCCAAGTATTCCGAGCAGGGTGGCGAGCCGATCTGGGGCATCGACGTGAGCGATACGCGCCGGCCGCTGCCAGGCATCATCGTGCATGTGGGCGAAGTGTCCGTGGGTGAACCTAAAGTGAACGATGAGTGCTGGGCGCTGGTCGATTACGATCGGCGGCTGGACATCATGCGCAATCATACGGCCACGCACTTGCTGCATGCGCAATTGCGGAACATCCTGGGGCAGCATGTGCAGCAGGCCGGGTCGCTCGTGGCACCCGATCGGTTCCGCTTCGACTTCACGCACGGCTCGATGCTGACGCAGGACGAGATCGATCGCATCGGCGAGAACGTCAACAATCTCATCCTGGCCAACTATCCGGTGATGGTGCTGCACAAGAACTACAAGGACGCCGTGGGCGACGGCGCGATGGCGTTGTTCGGCGAAAAGTACGGCGATGTGGTGCGCGTCATCCGCACGGGCTGGCCCGATGAGAAGCCGGTGAGCATGGAATTGTGCGGGGGCACGCATGTGACCCAGACCGCCGAGATTGGTTCGCTGGTGATCATGTCGGAAGGCAGCGTGGGCGCGGGCCTGCGCCGGATTGAAGGTCTGACCGGGCGTGGGGCGCAGCATTTCGTGCAGGCACGCTTGAAGAAATTGCAAAATGCGGCGGCCTACCTGAAGGCCGCGCCGGATGAGATCGATCGCAAGGTGTTGGAAGTGATGGAGCAGGCGCAGGCGATTGAGAAGGAACTGGCCAAGGCGCGGCGCGAAGCGGCCAAGCGCGACATCGAAGTCCTGTTGAATGAGGTGGCGCATGTTTCCGGCGTGCCGGTGCTGGCGGCTAAAGTCAACGCGCTCGATTCCGAGATGCTGCGCGAGATGAGCGACTGGCTGCGCGCCAAACTGGGATCGGGTGTGGTGGCGCTGGGTGCAGTGCTGGGCGACAAACCGAATCTGCTCGTCGCGGTGACGCAGGATCTGATCGACCGCGGCCTCGACGCAGGCAAGATTGTTCGGCAGGCGGCGGTGCACATCGGCGGCGGCGGCGGTGGGCGTCCGAACCTGGCACAGGCGGGCGGCAAGGATGCGTCGAAGCTGGGTGAGGCGTTGGAGGCGGTGAAGGGAATTGTGGGGGAGATGATGAAGTAGAGGTGTCGCGATCACAGGAGGAAGAAGGCCAATGAAGTATTTCACCCGCGAATAGGCTGTAGGCGGTATGTCAGATGAGCAGTGGGTACAAGTGGAAGATGCCTATAAGCGCCACATCGAGTCGTTACTGCCGAATCTGCCGATCCCCATTGCAGAACTTGTCGAGCGGGTGAGCCTTCATGATGGCTTGATCTACCGTGTTGTAGTCGATCGTTTGACAAGGCGACTTACTCTGAAACTTCGGTGTGGGGATCTTCAAGTTGGTTACCAGGATGTGGATCTCCTCTATTCAGGGGTCGAATTTGCGAGACTTGACCTGCTTACGCTGACTAGCGTTGTGCGTGATCGCCGAACTGAGCTACTCTACGATGAATTCGATATTGACGAGGACAGAAACTACATTCATCGAATTCTGTTTGAGCCAGCAGGTGAAATCTCCATTAAGTTTCGCAGTCTGCGTTTAAATCAGACGAATCGGTCTGATCGCTCCGTGCTATACGTCGGGGATCCATACCAAGAAACACCTGGATAATGAGGTGGCACTGGATGACCGAATCTCGCGCAGGCGAGAAGAAGCACTGAAGTCAGTGAAGGGAATTGTCGAAGAGATGGTACGCTAAAGGTGGGAGGTGCAAGATGTTAGCCATTCCACAGTTGTTGAAGTCCGTAAAATATGTCGTCGATACCAAGGGCCGTCCCAGCGCGGCTGTCCTCGACATCGAGGAATGGAAGCGGTTGCTCGAATGGTTGGATGACGAAGAGGACTTGCAAGTCGCCCACGAGGCTCTGGCTGAGTTAGCTGCTGTGGGTAAGGATGCGAACAAGGCGGGCTGGCTGAAGTGGGAAGACGTTCGAGACGAATTGGATGGGTAAGTACAGCGTCTTCGTCCGGCCAGCAGCCTGGCAAGCCGCAAAACAATTGCCGTGAAACGTGCGACAACGCGTGAAGCGTTCCATCGACGCCCTGCAGGATGATCCACGTCCAGCCCGCACCAATCTGTTGGAGACGACTCAGACGGTGCTGGAAGTGCGGCGTTTGAGACTGGACGACTGGCGAGTGCTGTATGCCGTCAACGAGGAGTTGAAGCAAGTTCAAGTATTTGCCATTCGACAGCGTCCACCGTATGACTATGCCGATCTGGACGACTTATTAGGCGAAATGGAGTAGAAATTGAGTCAGGTTAGACGAGCGAGATAGCCGACACAGGTTGTCTCGCTTTGCTTTGCGAGAAGATGACACTGGATCGAGAAAATAGTACATATCAATATTTGGTCGCTTGTTGTTGTTTGATTGACCTTCCTCCCCGTTGATTCTATACTTGCAGCCACGTTTGACACACTAACCCTACTAGCGAGAAAGACTCCAGCACCATGCTCAATCCGTCAAAGAAATCCTCAGCGTTTCTTCTGCCCATCATCCTGTTCAGTATTCTCTTCTTGTTCTTCTTTCAACTGCTGACCGACTTCATGGCCGCCGTTTATGCCTTTGGCCTGCTGCAAGTCGAGATTCCGATCGAGATCGCTTTCGTGCTGCTGTTGCTCTCGCCACTGTTGCTGATCCTGTTTCCACGTTGGCTATCCACACGGCGCGCGCTGTTGAGCTTGGTCAGCCTGGTATTGATCTGCCGGGTGGTGGAAGTGCTGCTCGATACGCGCGGGCAAATGATCGTCGCCGGGATGGGCACTGGGGCCTGCTTGATTTTCCTGCCCGCCTTTCTGGCCGGTCAGGCGCGCGAATCAGCGGGGTTACGAGGTCTTACCGTCGGGTTGGGAACCATGTTCGCGATGGCCCTGTCGATGTTATTCCGCGCGGTGAACTCATCCGTCGATTTATCGATCGCTGGCGCAGGGCAGATCATCGCCTGGGTGTTGGCCATCGTCGCGGGCTGGTTGATGATGGTTCCGCCTTCAACGATCGTACTCGCACGGACTGAGGAGTCGACACGCCACGTGAGCAAAGGTCGCGTGAGCGCGTACAGTGTGGGCCTGCTGAGCAGCCTGGTGTTGCTGTACTTCGCCTTCACTGCGCCGCAAGTCATCGCCCGCTGGACAGGAGTCGCTGCGCTGCCGATTCTGGCGCTGTTGGTCGTGGCCTTGGGTTTGTTCGTCATTGTGATGCAGCAGTGGGTCAAGCGTACGGCAATTTCACCGGTAATAGTCCTGATCTGGAACGTCCTGTTCGTTGCCGCGTTGACGGTAACGATTGCATTGCATCAGCTGAACTTTCCGATCGAGCGCGGCGCTTATCCCCTCTTTGAGATGGCGGCAGCACCCTGGTGGATCGTTCCGGTGGGTCTCACATTGATCTTATTCCCTGTCGTGCTGATCGATCTCAGTTTGTTCACGCGCCGGATCATCGAGGCACAGCCCGCGCCACGCACGCTGGGGATCGGTTTTACCGTCGCGGCCTTCTGGGCGTTGATCTTGATCTTTGCTAATGTCTCGACCACGATCTACGACTACCTGCCCGTTTTCGGGCCGCTGTGGCGCGATCGGTATTGGCTGGTCTTTCTACTGGCAGGGCTGGGGATGCTGCTGCCAGTGCTCCTCTGGCGCAAGGATTCGTTCAGTCTGGGCGCGAGCGATCTTCCGGCGAAGGCCTTTCGCCCCGTTTTCGCTGCGGTGCTCGTGATTGGTGCGGGGACATTGATCGGCGCGTGGTTGAATGCGGCTAACCCGATCGCGCCGACAACCTCGCCGGATGCGCTCAAGGTGATGACGTACAACATCCAACAAGGCTATGATAGTTCGGGACTGAAGAACTACGCTGGGCAGCTGGCGCTGATTCGACAATTCAACCCCGATGTGTTGGGGTTGCAGGAATCCGACACCAGTCGCATCGCGAACGGCAACTCGGATGTGGTGCGTTACTTCGCCGATCGCCTGGGACTGTATTCGTATTACGGCCCCAAGACCGTGCTGGGCACGTTCGGCATTGCGCTGCTCTCACGCTATCCCATCGAGAATCCACGCACGTTTTACATGTACAGTATGGGCGAGCAGACCGCCACTATCATTGCGGAGATCACGGCCAATGGCAAGCCGTATCAGGTCATGGTCACGCACCTGGGCAATGGCGGTCCGTTACCGCAGCTCGAAGATGTTCTCAGCACGCTAAGCACGCAGCAGAACATCGTCTTGCTGGGCGATTTCAACTTCAAACCGGCTACTGATCAGTACCGGCAGGCCACGGCGGTCCTGGCTGATGCGTGGGTGCGCGCGGGGTCACCCACACCGATTGGGTTGGAGTGGAACGCCGATCAGCGCATCGATCATATCTTTGTGTCAGCAGGTGTGGAAGTTGTCGCCGCGCGGTATGTGCCCGCGCCGCTGTCCGACCATCCGGCGTTGGTGGTCGAAGTAAAATGAAGCGATACGGTGGAAAGGCTTATTCTTCCGGGGGAATTGCTTGTGCGTTGTGCCACAGCCGGCGGTATTCATCGCGCACGCTGGCGTCGAGGTTTTCCACCAGTTCGAGCGGCAGCTTCAGGCGCGCGATCAATTCTTGCACATCCGCCAGATCTTTCAGACGATGCGGGGCTGACAAGCCCGATGCCAGCTTGAGTTCGATCAGCTTGTCGAGTGTGATGAGCCACACGCCCTCGCGTTGCAGCCGCGCATCGGTGGGAACGGGAAAGGTGACAGGCTTTGGTTTGCCGTCACCGGTCGTGATAACTTTGATCCTCACACTCGTTCGTGTATCGCGAAAGGTCTTCGTCGCGCCTGAAAAGGCCGGCAGATAGCCGCGCCCCAGCAGGCGTTCTCGAAAAATCTGCAAGGCTTCCGGCGTCATGAGGATGTCTACATCTTCGGTAAAGCGGCGATAGCCGTGTGCGACCAGCGCCAGGCCGCCGATCAAAGCATAGTCCAGTCCGTTCTCGTCCAACTCGTCGACCAGGCGGCGCAGGGTCTCGTAAATGTCGCCCTCGTGCTGGAAGAACTCGCTTCCCTTTTTGGGGCCGCGCCACAGTTGATTGGAGGGTAGGGGATAGGTGATCATGCTGTGATTTTACACCCGCAGAAACTGCCGGACACCGGCCTGTGGTAAAATTGCCGCAGTCCCCAACAGCCGGGGATGCCATTTATTCGGGGGCGACCGCAAATTCGGGTCGCCTCTTGCATGCCTATGATGTGCTGAGGACTGCGGCGCAAGCGACAACGGCCTATGGACCCTATTCAAGTTATCGAACTCGAAGATCACGACGACATCAACACGATTCGCGACCGCCTGATCACGGCGCAGAACTCGCGCGTGCTGCTGGTCATTCCGTGGGATTCGCCGTCGCTGCGTAAGCCGGTCGATTTACAGGTGGTGCAGCGCTTTGGCGAATTTCATGGGATCGAAGTGGCGATCGTATCCACCGAGGGCGACTTGCGCACGGCGGCGCAGGACGCCGGCCTGCCGGCGTTCCGATCGGTTGAGGCGGCCCAGCAGAAACGTCGCTGGCGCAAACACGTCGCCGAAGAAGATGAGCTGGCGCCGTGGGCGCCCTCCCGGCGCAAGCGACGCGAGGCCGAACGGGCAGCCGTGGAGCGTAATCAGGCCGTGGTGCAAGCAACGCGCCGACATCCGGGCTGGATCGCTTTGAAGATTGCCATCTTCGTGCTGGCGTTGCTGGTCATCGGTTTTGCGGCGCTGGCCATCATCCCCAACGCGCAGATCACGCTCGTGCCGCAGTCGACCCGGATCACGGCGTCGATCAACTTGATCGCCGATCCGGAAGCGGAAGAAGTCGATCCGTTGACGGGGCACGTGCCTTCGCTTGAAATCACCACCATCGTGCGGGATACCATCACCATTCCCACCACCGGCAAGAAGAGTATTCCCGAATCGCGCGCTACCGGCCGCGTGATCTTTGTCAACCAACTCAATTCGCCCATTCGCATCAGCCAGGGCACGGTGGTTCGCACCTCGGCCACCGGGCAGGCACTGCGTTACGTGTTGACCCAGGATGTGGAAGTTCCCGCTGGCATCGGTGCACAGGCCGAAGGCATCGTGGAAGCCGTGGATGTGGGCGCCGCCAGCAACGTGGGCGCGAACCTGATCAACGAGATCGAAGGTGTGGCGGCGCTGGCCGCGCGGGTCAGCAATCCTGAGGGCCTGGGCGGCGGCGGCGATAAGGAAGTCAGGGCTGTGGACGCCGCCGATCGTGAAAAGGCCAAAGAGGATATCCGCCCTCAACTGCGCGAGCTGGCGTTGAAACAGCTGCAGGAAAAACTGGAACCAGGCGAATTCATCATCCCCGAATCATTGGGGGGCAACATTTTGGAATTGACGTTCGATCGTGAGGTGACGGAGCAGGCCGATGATCTGACACTGCTCATGCGGGTCGAGTACACCGCCGAGAAGGTGAAGAGCGAAGATGCCAACAGCCTGGTTTTTGGCGCATTGCAGGCGCAGACGCCGCCGGGCTATGAGCTGCTGCCGGAAGGCATGGCTTTTCAGCGCGGTGAAGCCTTCCTGGTTCCCGAAACCGAGAACTTGTATCAGTTTCCAATGCAAGGCTCTGGCTTTGCGGCGGCTGATTTGAATGTGGGTGCCGCCGTCGGAAAGATCGCGGGCAAGTCTCTGTCAGAAGCGGTCACTTTACTGCAAGACTCATTGCCCTTGAAGAAAGAGCCGCGCATTATCATTTTCCCGAAATGGTTCCCGTGGCTGCCGTGGTTGTCGTTCCGCATTCAGACGGAAGTGAACCCACAGGGTTAAGCTGGAAGCAGGGTTCGGTATGGGGCGTTTCCTGAGTTTGGACGTGGGCGAAAAGCGTGTGGGGGTAGCCATTTGTGACGAGACACAAACACTGGCTCGGCCTCTGTTCACACTCAAGCGCGCTTCCAAGCAAGAAGACTTTGCCAAACTCGCCGCGGTGTGCCGCGAACACGCCATTGAGAAAGTGATCGTCGGGCTGCCGAAGACGCTGCGCAACGAAGAAGGTCCACAGGCCCAACGCGTGAGGCGCTATGCAGTCGAAATGCAGGCGGTCCTCAGCCTCCCGATCGAGTTCTGGGACGAGCGATTCTCATCGGTGGACGCCCAAGAGCGTTTAGCTTCTTCCAACCGCAGGCCGCGCGCCAAAGGCGAGATCGACTCCGCGGCCGCGGCCATCATCCTGCAAGAGTACCTGGATGAGCTGACCAAAAACCAACCACCAACTGCCAATAACTAACTGCCAATTATGAAACGCAAAACACGTCGTCTAATTTTCTTCTTTGTCACGATCGGGTTCCTGGCCATGGCTTGCGCCATCGTCGGTTCGCTGGTGGTGGGACGTGGTGGCGGCAGCCTGCAGCTGGCCGCGCCGAAAGATCTGCAGGGGTTTGTCCTCTCAATCTATCTCAACACTCGATCGGGCGATCTGGCTTCGCCGGCTGGCAAGGATGACGCGCCGGTCCTGTTCACCATCGAGCGCGGCGAGAGCCTCAACGCCATCGCCAATCGTCTGCAATCGGAGAAACTGATCACAGACCCCGAGCTGTTCAAGCGCTATTTGCAGTACAACGGCCTGGATGCCAGCATCGAGGCGGGCGATTTTGAATTGAAGCAGACGATGAACATTCAGCAAATCGCCAAAGAGCTGCAGGAAGGCCGCATCGCTGAGCTCAATGTACGCATTCCGCAGGGCAAACGCCTGGAAGAGATTGCGGCCAGTGTTGCCGCGCAAGTGCCCGTCGCTGAAACGGAATTGCTGAGTTTGCTGCAAGATGCCGGCCAGTGGGAAGCATCATTTGAGTTTTTGAACGATCTACCGGAAGGTGCGACGCTGGAAGGCTATATTTTCCCGGACACCTACAGCCTGGCGCGTGACAAGATCACGGCCCGCGATGTGGTCCTGATCGCGTTGCGCAACTTCGACAAGCAGGTCACGGCGGAGATGCGCGCCGATTTGCAAGCCGAAGGCCGCACGTTATACGACGCGGTTCGCCTGGCCTCCATCGTCGAGCGCGAAGCCGCCGTGGAAGAGGAACGGCCGGCCATTGCGGGTGTGTACTTCAATCGCTTGCAGGACGGCATGGCGCTGGACGCCGATCCCACGATTCAATATGGCCTGGGCAATACGCGCGATCCCAACACCTGGTGGCCGCAGATCACCCAGGAAGATTATCAGGGTGTCGATTCGGCGTACAACACTTACCGCAATGTCGGCCTGCCGCCCAGCCCCATCGCCAACCCGGCGTTGGCGTCGATCCGCGCGGCGATCTATCCTGAAAAGCACGGGTATTATTACTTCCGCACATCGTGCAACAATGACGGCACCCATCGCTTTGCCCGGACCCTTGAAGAACAGATTGCAAACGAATGCCCGTAAGCGGATGCAGGAAGCGGACCGTGTGTCTCTGGCCGCTTGCCTCTGGCTGCTCGCTATCGTTTTCCTCTCGGCTTGCGCCGCCTCCACTCAACCCGTTGTGAAGATCGGCCTCGTCGCGCCGTTCGAGGGGCGCTATCGTCCCATCGGTTACGAAGCCATCTATGCCGCACGTTTGGCGATCCGCGAGATTAACGCACGCGGCGGCATTCGCGGCCAACGGATTGAGCTGGTGGCGCTGGATGATCGCGGTGAACCGGAGAAGGCCAGCATTGCTGCACGGCAATTGGTGCTCGATCCGCAGGTCGTCGCCGTCGTCGGCCATTTCCGGCCCGCCAGCACCGACGCAGCCATGCGGGTTTACTGCGAGGCGGGTCTGCCCGTGGTGGCGATCGAGAGCGCCGAGAGTGCTGTGAGTGTGTGTGAGGGTGCGTTTGTCCTGGGGAGTGGGCCGCGCGAGCGGTGGCCGGAAGATCAGCTGGTCTTTGTCAGCCATGTGCCCGATCCCACTGGCCTAGCCACCGCGCAAGATTTTGTGAAGAACTACAACGCCATTCCCATCGACGGCACGCGCGCCGGACCGATTGCGTTGCAGACCTATGATGCACTGTTTCTCTTGTTCGAGGTGATCGATCGGGCCGCGTCGATCGATCGGGCTGGAGTGCCAGCGGCCTTACGCTCGATTGACTTCAAAGGGCTGGGGGCGAGCTACGCGTTCGATCAACAGGGGCAGTTGATCGGTTCACAGACGTACGTGTTTGAATACACTAAAGATCGCCAGCCGCGTTTAATCCCGTAATCAGAAACCGGGTTTCTCCAGTCAGGCCGGAATCGAAGTCCAAGGTGGAGAAACCCGGTTTCTACTGCGCCTTTTTCGGTCCCTCGTTGCGCGTGTACCAGACGTACCACACCATTGTTCCGATGAGAAACAACGCCCCGCCGATAATAAAGATGTTCATGCTGTCTCACTTTCAGACTTCCGAAGTCTCTGCTGCCGCATAGAGTTTTTCCGCCAGTTCGACCATCAGTTGGCGCTGCGCAATTGTATCACGCCACGCTGCCGGAATGTTTTCTTCTCCGTAGAAGGCGCCTGCCAGTTGGCCATACACCGCGCCGGTGGTGTCCGCGTCCTCGCCCAGGTTGACGGCCAGCAGTGCGCCTTCGCGAAAATCGCTCGAATGATGGAACGCCCACAACGCCGCTTCCAGCGAATCGACCACATAACCTGTGCCACGAATCGCCGGCGGTTCTTTGCGCTTGAATGAGCCGCCGGCCAGCGCCGCGATCTTCGGCGCGAGCGGAGCAGCCTGCCAACGATCAACCTGCTCGCTCAGCAGCGCTGCTTTGCTTTCACCGTTTAATGCGGCCAGGATCAGGGTGGCGAAGTAACGACACGCATCTACTGCTTCGGCTGCGCCGTGGGTGGTGCGTGAACTCTCGGCGGCAAAGTGCACGGCCTGCGCGGGCTGTCGCGCGAAGTACAACACCACCGGCGCGAGCCGCATAATCGAACCGTTGCCCGCCGTGCGCGGATCGGTGGAGCCGGGATAGGGTTCGCGCGTTTGCAGGAAGCGCGTCAGTGCCGATCGTACCGTGCTGCCGATGTCGAAGCAGGTGCCCGTGCTGCTCAGGTATCCTTCGCGCCACCAGCGCACGTAGCGCTCGAGTTGATCGACGGGATCGAAGCCATGCCGTTCGATCAGACTTGTTGCCAGGCACAACGCCATCGACGTGTCATCCGTCCACTGACCGGGCTTGAGTTGAAACGGTCCACCGCCGATCAGATCGTCAATGGGCGTGAACGCGCCGGGGGAAGTGAATTCAAGCGTAGTGCCCAACGCATCGCCGACGGCGAGGCCGAGCAGACAACCGCGATAACGGGAGAGTGGGTTCATCACTTTGTCTGAAGAGACTGGAGCATTTCGTCCAATAAATTAAGATTGGGTTGGAAATCTCCTGACTCAAGCGCCGCTATCTTTCTTACCACTTCCTCGTTGTATTCGAGCGTAGCGCTGATATAGGTTTGCATGTCGATGGCTGGGTTCTTGGTGGCCGCCTTCCTCGGTAAAAATGAGACACTAACCGGGAAGATGGCCGAGATGTAGTGCTGCCTGTCATCAGTTAGACCATGAAAGACATACGCCAGATTTGCG
>JAUQXC010000715.1 GCA_030834825.1 Thermoflexales bacterium | reverse complement strand
TCGAAGGGGAACGCTCCGAGCACGACGGGCATACGCTAGTGTTAGGACCGCTCAGTCCACGTAATGCCGCTGCGCTGCGCGCTTATTTACCATGGCTCAAGCCACGCCCGCTGGGGCTCCGTACCTCGGCGGGCATGGGCGATCGGTTGGGGTTGGCCACGCCCGGCCACGTGCGCGCCATTCGCGCGGTGGGAACCATCGCGCCGATCTTTGCTCAGCAATCGATCCGTGAGATGACGCGCACGGGCCGCACGCCGCAGCAGGTGATGGACGATGCCACCTGGGGTATCTTTCAAGAGGGCTGGCGGCACGGCATGGGCGCCGACGCCGATCATTTGAAGACGACCGCCGACATCGACAGCTGCGTGACGGCAGGCTTCACGTTCTTCACCATCGATCCCGGCGAGCACGTTGACAACACGGCCGAGACGGCAACTCTCTCTGATTTACGCAGTGTCGTGGACCAGCTGCCACCCGATCAACAACCAGCGGCCACCGGCCTGGTGGATAAAGACTTTGGTCTGGAAGGACATTACATCTACTTCGACGAGCACACCTTGTTGAAGGCCATCGTGAAGTATGGCCGGGCGGTCACCCACGTGGCGCGCCTGTATCAACATCTTATCTCCGTGGTCGATCCGGCGCGCTGTGAGTTGGAGGTCTCGGTGGACGAGACCGAACAGCCTACGTCGCACGCCGAACACATCTACATCGCCAGTGAATTGAAGCGTCTGGGTGTGCGCTGGGTCAGTCTGGCCCCACGGTATATCGGGCGCTTTGAAAAAGGCGTCGATTACATCGGCGCTGTGCCGGCATTTGAGCAGGACATGGCCGTGCACGCAGCCATTGCACGGCAGTTTGGTCCCTATAAATTGAGTCTGCATTCGGGCTCCGATAAATTTAGCATCTACCCGGCAGCCATGCGGCAGACACGCGGCTTGGTTCACTTGAAGACGGCGGGCACCAGTTACCTGGAAGCGCTGCGGACGATTGCGGCGTTGGATACGGTGCTCTTCCGCAAGATTTATACTTTCGCGCGCGCGCGTTATGATACGGACAAAGCCAGCTATCATGTCTCGGCAGAAGTTTCACGCACACCTGTGCCGGAAGATGTGGCGGATGCCAAACTGCCGCGCTTGCTGGATCAGTTCGATGCGCGTGAAGTATTGCATGTCACGTTTGGCTCGGTGCTGACCGAACGGAACAGCGATGGCTCACGCCGCTTCTGCGATCGGTTGATGGAGTTGCTGCGTGCGAATCCCGAGGCTTACGCGCAGAACGTGGAGAAACACTTCGCGCGACATCTGGAACCGTTCGTCGCCAGGTAGTGTGCTTGATTTGCCAAACGCACTGCCAGTCGTCGCCTGACTTCTTCTCCGTGTCTGGAAACAGCGCGCCCGTACGATGTTACGGGCGCGCTGTTTTTTGGCGAACCTATTTTAAGATCAATGCGGGATACCTCTGGAGGCGCTCAAGCTAGCGTCCGCCGCCGCTGCACCTGGTGGGCCACCGGCGCAATGCACCGGACATGGCCGGTCTGTTGGCCCGCTGACTTCACCCGGCACCTGGTCATTGACTTTTGGAAATGGCGATCTATACTGCCAGGCGCGATCAAGATAAGAACATGGCTGATCGTCGGGGAGCCGCACGTCTATATTTCAGCGGCGGAAAAAGGGAAACCACTGTGGGCGGAGGCATCACGGCGCACAGTCCGGAGTCGTCGGGAAAAGGATTTAATCCGGTTGGACCTTATCTGATTCCCTGCGCGTTTAACTTAGCGCCGAAAAGCGTGGGGTAGTGAATTGCGCAGCGAAAACTCAATTGGAGATTAACATGGATTTGAGAAACATTCCTTTTGGCACGACCACTTGGTCGCAAATAGACCCCACTGAACACTGTGGAGAAATAGGCATGGCCTACTGGCGTACGCAGCAATTTGACAATGTTCGGGTTCGCCTGGTTGAGTATAGTCCTGGCTATCTGGCCGATCATTGGTGCGTAAAAGGGCACGTTCTGTTATGCCTGGAGGGTGAGCTTCATACCGAGCTGGCTGATGGCAGGAAGTTTACTCTAACGCCCGGGGTCAGCTATCAAGTCGCTGACAATGCTGAACCACATCGTTCTTATACCCCAACTGGGGCAAAGTTATTCATTGTCGATTAAGGAATTCAATGAAGACACTGCCCAGATTGTTGTATACCGTGAGCAAGTTGCGCTGGCGTATCCTGAAGCCGTTCGTGTTGGGTGTCAGGCTGCTGCTCGTCCAAGGCCACAGCGTTTTACTCGTGAGGCATACCTATCTAGAAATGGAGATAAGAGAGATGCCATTCAAATTACTCTGCTTGATTTTACTCATGGTATCAAGCGTGGCCTGTAATT
>JAUQXC010000714.1 GCA_030834825.1 Thermoflexales bacterium | reverse complement strand
CACCGGGTACAACGAGAGCGAAGCACGCGGGAATTGACGTTGCCTCACAGACCTCTAATCCGATCCTGACGAGTCAACTACATCCGTCGAGTATACCGTTATCGATGAGAGGATCGCCGGGAAACGGAACCGTCGCTGAACACAGATTAGATGAACGTTGATCACTGTACCACCTTCAGATCGATACCTCTCGCTTCCGCACGAAGGTGACGCCAATCTTCTTCGGTCTGAGGCGGCATGAGAATCTCTTCCGCCGATCGGCGGACCAACTTCAAAGCCTCCTGCGAGCAAGCGAGGAGGCACACGCCGCAGCCCGTACAACGGGCGGCATCGATTTGGGCGAGGTTCTCGATGGTCAGCGCGTTAAAGGGACAACTCTCCTCGCACTCACGGCAGCCCGCGCATTGATCTTCGTCGACGACGCAGACAAACGCCGAGCGCGCGATTACGTTGGCTGTGCCCAATTCGGATACGCTGCGCAAGAAGCCGCAGGCGCAGGTGCAGCAGTTGCAGAGGTACCACAGACCCTGCTGGGTATTGCTCGTGGAATGCACCAGTCCCGCTTCGGCGGCCCGCTGCAGAGTCGCCAGGGCTTCGACCTGGGTCAGGGCGCGCACGCCCTGTTTTTGATCGAAGAAGCCCGGCACTTCGCTGAACACCATGCACACCTCCAGCGGATGATCACAACCGTGGCCCAGCAGTGCCTGTTGCTTGCGGCAGATGCAATCGGTGACGCCCCAGGCCTGCGCTTGCGTGATGATGGCGGCGGCGCTCTCGAAGGGATGGAATTCCAGATTCTGGTGCAGGCTTTGATTGATCGGGATCACGCGATGTGCCAAGGGCTGCTGGGGCACGGACTGGCGATAGGTCTGTTGGTAGTAATCCTCAAACAGGCGTGCCAGCTCGACGTCGATGCGGCCAGCCTGCATCTCGTAGATGCCGACGACGAAGGGCAGTAGGCCGTAACCTAATCCGCCGGTAGGTGCACGCCCTGCTGTGATGAGGCCGCGCATGACCATGCTTTTGAGCTGCTTGCGCAAGGCCTGCGGATCGCCGCCGCTGCGCGCTGCGATCTCCACGGGAGTCTCCAGCGTCAGCCGCAATTGCGCGGCCAGAGCCGCTTCTTCCGGCGTGAAGAGCTGGGCCAGCAGGCGCAGCTCGGCCCCATCAGGCGTGGGCGGAAAGCCATGGGGCAGCTCGTTCAGGCGGGTGGCGAGTTGGCGGTAGGAGGAGTCGTTCAAGGGTTCAACTTTCTTGTTACTGGTATAAACGGGGGCAAGTTTAACATACCGAAGGGTTTTGTACGAATGTCGAGTTGATTGAGGAAGTAGGTGGGCTTCAGGCACCTGCCATCGACGGAGACCTCAAAGGTTTGAACGAACTATCTGGCCTCGCTCGCTGGCCGTAATGAACGATGTTCGGCCTGCACCCGATCATTGCGCCAAACCTTTGAGGTCTTGCTGACAACTACACGTCGTGGTGGGCCATCTTAGCCTCTACTCAGCCCCAAAACCCTATAGATCTCACTAATTTCTGTCTGTGTGCGCTTTACGATCCAGTTTTCTGCAACCAAATTAATGCACTCAAGAATCGAATTGGCTGATGCCAGCGAGACAAACCGACTTTCTTCCGTGTCATTAGAACCGGATATGCCAAAAGCACTGCCATGTGCTTCGAGCGACATAGCGCCATAGAATTGTGTATAAAGTCTTTCTAACCCTGCTTCAACTGCAACGTCTTCTATTCTTACTCTTCTTGGAATATTTTGCATTTCCGGTGACTTGAGAAACTCTTGGGTCATGTCTTCCTGCGTCACCTTGTCAAATACTTTGCCATATCCGGTCCGTAAATTTTTTCGCGTGATGCGCCGGAGTTCATTTACTGCAAGGTCTCGGTATGTCTGAGCATTTGCATCAGCTTTGACAACCCAGCATATCCACATCAGACATTCGAGCAAGCCCCTGTCAAGCATGCCTAGCGCGGCTAACAAATTGGATTTCGAGAGTGAAAGACAGCCTTGTGCAATGTCAGTAGCGCGACTTAAGCAGTACACGACCGCGTTTTCTCGCACGCTGTTGAAGTGCCTACGACTGAAATCCTGCACATTGCTATTCGCGGCTCCTATCTCGTAGATAATGCCGTCAATTTCTATCTGAAAATCTTCTTCTGAATAAGCCATGATACTTATATCTGTGTGTGACAAACCGAGGCGCAACCGCAAGAAGCAGCCCAACGGCCACGGCGTCAGCAGCCACCGATCCACACGTCGGTGGTCAAAAATCACACCTGATTTTTACAGTTCTGGCGGTCCTTGCGCATCGTATTTGACGGTGCCATATGATTACAAGGTTTTGCTAACCTGAGCGAGCTTCAGATGCTTTGGGGTCTTGATCTTTTGTAGCGTTCTCTTCCTGTTGCTTCTTCCGTAATTCGATGTAATATGCCACAACTGCTGTAACGGCCTCCGCAAACTTAATTAACGCGGGCCGAATGAAATTCAATAAATCATCAATCGTATATTCAGGTTCATCCCCTAGTTCGATCCCGAGTTTGTATCCTTTCCCATCGGTAGAGATCTTCCACCTTGATCCACGCCTAAAAAGAGTTCCTAATCCTTCAATAAGAGGTGGTTGACTGTGCACCCATTCGTCTCGATAGGCGATAGTTGATCGCCATTCTTTTGAATCAGCGAGTTGTAGGATTACACTGGTAATAGGATGCGATGGTCTTTCCTTTCTCAAATAGTTTCCAACAATCGATTGCCTGCTGACTCTTTTCTTCTCGAACTTTGCAATCGCACTGGGCGCGATTTCCAGCATATCTGCGATAGCTTCGGCAAGGTATTCTCCCGCTGCATAAAGTCTCAGCGTAACATCATCAGCATAGAATCGACTAAAAAATACGGCTAATTCATTCGACGGGTTGTCCTTGTCAAGATACCAAATTTTGTGAGCAATCGCTTCGTGTAGCGCATATCGTGCTTCTTGAAGGGCGCTTACAGTATCGTATAAGCACACTGACGCATTTGGGATCGTGCTGGTAGTATTGAAGTGCATCGAAATCATGTCAGGGGTAAGCGGAATAACTGTCTCTTGCAATCCCCTTATATCTGGTAATTGCTCTGATATTGACTCGAGTGTTGACTTGCTTAGCTTGCCTCTCATTTGCCCTCACAGCACAGACGAATTGATGACATGAAGTATAGCCGCCCAGCTCTGAGTAGGGGCAATTCTGTCGCATAATTGGACAACATCGTTGATCTTAGCATAACTTCGATGTTGGTCAAACCTGAGAAATATCACCCACAACAAAAACCGCCAGCGAGATCATCTCTCACTGGCGGTTGCTGACCAACTACCATCTACCAACCACTAACTACCAAACTACCGCAGCCGCTTGGTATAGGTGCACAACCCATCGCCGTCATGATAGAAATCTTTCAACAACATCGCCAACGTATAGCCGCAGCGCTCATACAACCGTCGGGCGGGCGCGTAGTGCTCGGTATCCGAAGTCTCAATCACCACCCAGACACCGTTCCGCTTGCAGATTTCCGCTTCAACTGCG
>JAUQXC010000713.1 GCA_030834825.1 Thermoflexales bacterium | reverse complement strand
CGCCGGCCCGATCGTTATCCAGCCCGACGAAGATCTGTTCGTGCTTGTTGATTAAGGCCAGCAGCCGCTCGTCCAGATACGCCCCACACAGCCCGATCGCCGCCACGCCCCATTGGCCCAGCGTCACCGCGTCGGCCTGGCCCTCTACCAGCACCACGCGCCCAGCCTGTGGCTTCCATGACTGGTTGAAGAACACCTGCTTATCGCCCGCCAGTTCAACCGGCAGGTTGTAATGCCGCTTCTCGCCGATGTTGCGCCCGCTGAAATAACCAACCCGACCCATCTTCGTGTGCGGATAGATCAGCATGTGGCCAGGCGTCCCGCGAATTTCATCCTCGCGTAGCCATTCCGCACGAGGCGTGATGTTCCACTTGCGCGCCCACTCTGCTACTCCGCCACGCAACCCGATCAATGCCACGGCTGCAGGGCACTCCGGATCGATCTGTTGTTCAACCAGGAACGCGCGCAGCTTTGCGATATTCCCAGTCCAATACCCAAGCCCAGATGTCTTGATAGTGGCCGGCGTCTCATCTGTTCCTTCCACGTTCCAACCGCGTCCCTTTACATACTCAAGCGCCTCGGACGAAGCAGATAACTCCTGGTAAAAGAATCGCGCCGCGGCTGTAAACACATCCTCGCGCGCACGTCGCGCTTCGATGGCCTTCTGTTCCGCCTCGTTGAACTTCGGCAGTTCCAGCCCATACCGCTTGGCCAGATACAACATCGCCTCTTTGAACTCCATCCCGCGATGCAGCTTCAGCCAGGTGAACACGTCGCCGCCCTCACCCTTGCTGTTCCACTTGTAGTATTGCTTCTGCGTATCGACGACTAACGAGTCGTGCTGCTGTCCGTGCACATAGCGCTGATGCTCGCGCTCGGCCTTCAGCTGCTCATCCTCGTTAATGATGTCCTGAATCTTTGCGGCTTCTTTGATGTCATCGCTTGTCGTCGTCATGAGTTCGTTCGACCTTTAATAAAAATGGATGCCAGTACCGTTCGATTTCACTCCGCTGGGCCAATCCGTACCCTCGCTGTCTCAGTTCCTGCAACACCGCCACCAGTGATCCATCGTTCAAATCTGTCTCGACCTCATCCCCAGATAGAACCCGGTCGGCCAGCGCCTTTACTTCCTCGGTCGTCAAGCTGAGCGTGACGACTTTAGTTTTCCGGCTCATGGATGAGCACCATCTGCCCGCGCTCGATCATCTTCCGCCGCCGCGTCTCTGCCGCGTGTCGGATGTGATCGTCCCGATCAAAATTCAAATGGCACTTCTGGCACAGCGCTGCCAAATTTTCGTCGCGCACGTCCATCTTGTCGTGCTTGTCGCAGGGCATCCCGTCCGGCTTATCAACGCCCAGATGAGCCACGGTCAGAACGATGCGAATGAGATTGAACCCGTCCAGGGCCAGCGCCTCGGCTTCCATCCCAACCTCGTCCGCGCTGTTGGCCACCTTCACGAAATCCCCGTTCAGCCGCCTGTACCCGATCGCGCCGTTTGCAACGCCGCACCACTTGCAGCAATTCCCATCGCGCTCACGGATTCGCGCGCTGATCTATTCCCAGTCGTCTGGATACTTCGCTCGGTCCATGGGCATTGCTGTTTTCCTTTCCTAGTAGAGAGATTACGAGAAACGCTGTCCTACTTCCGACGCTTTCTGTTCTTCTTCAATTTCTTCTTACCTACGTCACTGAGCGTCTCTTCCTGTACCCACGTTCCCCGGCGCTTGTTTTTATGATGCGGCCGTATAGTGACCAGCTCCATGAACAGCAAATAGAACAGCCATATATCGATCATCCACATCACATCTTCAACTCGAATGTTCATAGTTCAACAGGTGCGTTATCGTCGTCACGCCGCTGCACGATGATTGCGCCTTGCTGTACCCTGGGCAGTAAATCGTCATACCGCGTAGGATGTGTCGGCTGGACCACAATCGGCCTCGGCGTTTGCGCCGCGGACTGCGCCCGCTCGCGTGCTCCGATCTTTAGATCAAGCCCTCGCTCAACGCCACGCACATGCGCTTTGCCGACCTGAAGCCCAAGTCCAAACGCGCCAAAGAGACCGAATACCAGCGCCGTCGCTACTATCCTTAGTCCACCGTCGTCGAAATATCCTAGCAACCCATAGACCAGTCCCACCAACAACCCTCCCACTACCAGGGCCATCACGAACAGTCCAATAAACTTCGCGAAGTCGTCAAGATATTGGTTCCGTTTCATCGTCAGATCCTCTCGTTGTCTGTCTGTCTGCCTGTCTGACACACACTAATCAGGCTATTTCCACGCCAGACAGCCCAGTTCCGGTGTGTATCCCGTCACCAGACAGACAGACAGCAGCACCGGCAGCCTCTAACTCGTCATTGATCTCACGGCCCATCCGATATAATCGTCGCGCCCGATCGCCGTCCCTCATCTCAAGGCGCTTAACCATCGTCGGCCTGCCAGCCCCGGTGGCTGCGCATAGCAGGCTGGCGGCCAGCTCGTGCGCCACAAACTGACCTGCTTGCTGTGACTCCATCCGCTCTGCTGCGAACGCCGGCCATTCATCAATCCTAGGCTGTGCCGTCAGCATCCGCTCGATCTCGCGCCGATCGTAGTAGGCAATCTGTACACGCTGCACCTGACCCGGCACAACGGCGTATGCATCGCCAGCCCCCAGCAGCCAATCGGCTCGCGGCGAATTCTGGCCGATCGCTACCTCACTTGCCTTGTAATCTGAAACCCGCAACGCGATCCGGCCTGTGACGTTGCGCTTGATGGATGCATCGTCACCCAACGCCTTGGTTGTCGGGTGCTGCGTGGCCAGGATGATCGAGACGTGCGCCGCGCGTCCCTGTGCGGATAGGCGCCGGATCATCTCAACGATCGCCGGATCGCTGATCAGTTCCTGCACCTCATCGATCACAACGCATAATCGATCGGCAGACGTATCACCCTGTTCGTAGCGGCGCACCATCTCCGCTACTACCCAAGCCAGCGCGCTCCGGGCCGCATCGATGTCAACCGCCAGCGGACCAACCACGCCTGGCAGATGCTCCAACCCACGCAGTCCCTCACCAAACTTACCGTCAATCAACACCAGCGCGTCACCGCGCTGAGACAACTGCGCGACCATTGATCGTAGGCACACCGACTTGCCAGAACCTGTTGTGCCAGACACCAGGAAGTGAGGCGCGTTGTCAGATAAGTGCAACACCACAGCTCGCCCACGCTCATTCATTCCGCACAGCCAGTGCCCTGAACCGTTTGGACGCACATTCATTTGCCTCACGCTGATCGACTTCTGTGCCTGCGCGTCATCCCATCCAGCCTCGACTCTGATATAGCGCCCCTGCATGTAGACAGCCGGCTGACCAATAAACGCCCACGGCACGAACTGGCGTGATAGGGCCATATCATCAGCTGCCAACGATCGCAGCAAGCGACCGGCGTCAAACCCTGCGTCGATCTCCAGCGCGCCGGCACGTGGGCCTGCGATGATCCCGATCTCCCGGATGGCGATCGGCTTGCTATCATTCAAAGCCCCGACGCGGGCAGCGCGATCGAGCGCGCTTGCCCAACTATTCAACAGTTCCTGCCGTCGATCGTTCATCTGAACCTCGCTTCATCACTTGCTTGCCAGGATCGTAGTAGGGTGGCTTTGCGTCATGCCCGGGGGCCTGGTCCTTACGGTCATACGCCTTCCCGTTAATCACCCATTGCCAGGTCCTGGTTATGATGTTGAAAATCCATGCCCCATTCGTCATGCTTCACACAATTTTCTTTCCCAGTAGGCTTGTTATCGGAAACTACGAAAACAACCTGCTCACCCACACCTGAATCGGCGCGCGATGCCGGCTCACCCGACGGCTGTTCACATACCGCAGCGTCGGTTCGCACCATTCTAGTTTCCGCGCTAACCGAATCACCGCCCCGAACGCCCGCGCCTCGTGCGTCTGCACCGGTAGCCCAGCCAGCAACTCAAACACATCGTCCGCAGTAAATTCCCGCTGTCGCATCGCCACGTCCTGCACGGCCTGCAATGCAGCGTTCCGCCAAGCGGCATCGGCAGCCTTGCCAACCGCATCGATGGCCCGCTCCCGCGCCTGTTCTGCCAGATATTGATCGAAGTTCAACTGTGATTCACCCATCCACACCTCCGCTCACAATCTGACCGGCAGCTCTGGCGATCCGCATCACACTATGCATCGACGCTCGTTGGTATACCTTCCACGTGTACTGATCTCTATCCCGCTTCACATACACGAAGATAAATCTCCGATGAATCTTCAATTCAACGCAAGTGATGCACGATTTTTGTTTACCTGCTTTGCGTTTCGCCATCATGCGCCTCAAATCAATTCCGCCCCATCCGGCGTCACGCGGATCTCTCCGAAATCGGTTGGCTCCGTGAACTTCCGCGACCAGTTCAGCGCCCGCAGCTGCTCGACGTTCAGAACGTCATGTCGCAGCACCGCCACCACATTGCGCGGCTTAATCACGCTGCCGCTCACGGAATGGAAATACCCGTCAGCGTCAGGCTGCTCATGCAAGACGATTACGAAATCCCAGTCCACCTCGCGCTCTTCGCCGCTGTCACTCTCACCGATCAGCGAGTATCGCACCTCGTAGTACCGGAATGGCCTGAATGATGAACTCTCAATCTCTGCCCGCTGCTTACTGCGCTCCTGCTCATGCAGGAAATCCCGCAACTCGCCTTCCGAGTGCGCCATAGCCACGATCACGTCAACATCATCTGCCAGTCCCTCGTCGCGCGCAGCTGACCACAACACATCGATAGATTCTCGCGTCAGCGGCGGGCTGCTGTAATATTCTTCATCTCGTTCGAGACGATCCAGATCTCTCCCATTTCGCGGATCCTCACGCATGCGGATGTAATTCAGCAGTCTCTGTTTATTGCGACGATATTCCAGACAGGCATTCAATGTAATGCACATATCAACCATCTCTTGTGAACCATCAACCATAGCGGTATTGTTTAACCATGTGTTGATGTCATGGTCGTCCGCGTCATTTCCGGGGACAAATTTCAGCAGATGCTTATGAGCCGCTGTTCTCACTTCCGCATCTTTCCACTCTGCCTTGCTCGAAAACTGAGAGAACCGTAGTAATTCTTCCGCACCTGACAATGTCGCTAAGATTTCCTGCTTCGAGGCCACATACTCACGCTTGACCTTGTTCACAAACTTGGCTATGCTCTCCCTCACCGTGGCGGCCCGGTAGTCATGATCAAATTCGACATTCTCACCAGTCGCGCCATAGCCGCGCTGCTTGACGACGCCAACGCTGGCCCGCCTGCCCAGATAATCGATGACGAATTGGTGATCGTATCGATCAGAGAGATAGCGCATCCCGAACACGTTCACCAGCGTCTCGGCATCCACGCCGGTCGCCGCGACAATCAAATCCAACTTCCGTTGGATTTCGGCATTCTCCTTCGCTAGTCTTTCGGCTTTGGCTTCTGCAGCATCATCAATCTGGCGATCGATCACTTCCGATCCAAGTTCAAACAACTCATCAATAATCGCGTTCATCACCCCACCTCCGCCGCAACGATCGATCGATCGTTGTTCACCCTGTGCCACTCCCGCAGCCATTCGTCAAACGCCGCGCTGCCAAGCGGCGGAACGCCCGGGTTCAGCGTGATCACGTCGCAATCCTTCGGCAGCACCAGGGCCGCGCTGTAACGATGCACCACCCGATTTTTTTCGTTAACCTCTACGACCTCTACCATCTTGCCCTCCTGACAACTGACAACTGACTACTGAAAACTACTTGCTCCATTGGGGCAAATCTGGTGTAAAATAGAGACGACGAAAGGCACTGACCTGCCCGCCGTCCCAAAGCGCTGCCCCACAGCGCTTTTTTCTTGTATCCTCGTTACCACGTCTCGTTATTGTGACTCGCCAGCCAGGCCACGATCAGCACCAGGACAGCCACAATCGCCAGTAATATCAGCCCAATCATTGTCCTGCCTCCGCGAACACCGTAGCATTCACCGTCACGATCTGTTGCTCTTCCGTGTTCCTGGTCAGCCAGTCGTACAACATCTCTCGCTCATCAGAGCCCCAGATCTGCGGCGCCGCCTGCGCGATCACCTTCACCATATCGAGCGCAATCTTGAGATCCGCCTGGGCCGCTGCCGGAAGCGTTTGTTTAGGCGCAGGTAATTGAGAGCGCATAAGCTGGTATTGGCGCTCCATGCCAGCCTTCCACGCGTGATATTCAATATCCGGATCGGCCATCTGACCAAAACTTCGCCACCAATCCATGTACCGACTATCTTTCATCGCGTCCATGTACGTTCTCCTAGATCTCCGCCAAATGCCGGCTGCTAATTTTCTTTCTCAGTACCCTTCTTACGGGAAGCGCTCTGAGCGCTTTTCTTGCCCTTCTTTGCCTTCTGCTGCTTTTCCTTCTCACCCGTCACGTTGTATTCCGGCAGATTGTTCGCCCCAAGGAACCCCAGGTACAGCGACGGGTTATTCTTGATGTGGTCGACCACCTTCACATAGTTCATCGTGGTCTCGAACTGGCCATGGCCGGCCTCAGACGCAATCCCGGCCAGCGTAGCGCCGTTGAAGTACGACCACGTCGCCCACCCGTGGCGGCCGCCGTGCCCGCTCACCCCGGGCCGCTTGCCGCCCACCGCCGTCAAGTACTCGTCGAACACCGCGCGCACTCCCCGCGTCGAGATCCGCGTTCCGCCCTTACCGTGCCCGTTATCCGACCAGTGCAGGCTGACGAATAGAGGCGTCCCTGCTGGGCTGCGACCGTCGCCGTCGTCTGGCTTCACGTGAATCATCTCGTGCGCCGCCATCCACGGCTGCAGCACCTCAAACGTATCCGGCGATAGGTGCACCGTCCGCACCTTGTCGCGCTTACCGAACACCGTCACCGTCGACGTCATCGGATCGAGCATCTTGAAATCCTCGATGTTCAACCGCGTGACCTCGATCTCGCGCAGGCCTTGCGCGTTGATCATCATCAGGATGGAGTAATCCCGCATCGCCTTCACCCGCTGATTGACGGTATTCGATGCCGTGACCTTAGCCTTCGCCCGCGCGCACATCAGTGCCATGTGCTGCATCGAGATCAGCCGCTCTTCAACCTTGTTCTCCGGCGGCGTCCGATCGCCAGGACTCTTCACCCTCGCGGCAGGATCCTGCTTCAGCATCCCGCGCGCATACGCGATCGCGTAAAACCGCCGCACGCTCGTCATCTTGCGCCCGGCCGTTGTAATCTTGAACTTCTCGATCAGCAGCCGCCGGTACTCCATCACGATCTCATCGTTCACCTGCGTTGGCTTCAAGCCTAGCTCGGCCAACCACATCAGGTGATCTCGCGTGTCGTCCAAATACGCCTTGATCGTTGACGGGTTACCGCGTCCGTCGGCTACCTCCAACCGCATCCACCGCGCAAATCGTTCCAGCACCTCGTCGACCGTCAGCTCGTGCGTAACAATCAGACTCCTCCCCTGTTCGCTGCTGTTGGTGAACGGGGGAGGCTGGATGGGGGCCACTTGCGGCACGTTCTCCCCACTCACGTACACCTGTAAGGGGGCCGCCACGTGTGTTCGCTCGAAAATAGCCTGCGGTTCCTGCTCAATGACGATCGGATTGTTCATATCAGCCCTCGATCAAAATCTCGCGCAGCGTTCGCACCGCTGCAGACCGTTTATTCATGACCAGCGCGCCTTGCGCAACCAACACACTTCGCACCTGCGCACTCTCGCATGTCAGTAATTTTTCCAATACCTTCGTCAGTTCCATATTCGAGCGATCTAGGTCGCTCAGCGCCTGTCTCACGAGATACCCGTTACTTTTCGCTCTGCGTGCCATTCAGTAACTCCAGAGCTTCAGCGATCGATTTCTCATTCGTCGTCTTGATTCTTTCCGTGTGCCGCTGCATGGACCCCAGCACCATGGGCATGCCGCTGGCTGCAAACAACACCAGCATCAGCATCACGGCGGTAAATCCAACCAGTAGGATCCCAATCAGCAACGTCAGCATCACTCCGCCCACCATATAAAAAGCGGTGTAGATGCCTTCGTTCGACGCTTGGTGCTGTGCGACCCAGCGGTTATAGAGCACGCCGCACACCACTTCCAGCGCCAACACGATGGCCAATCTCACGACAAATCCGGGTTCATTCATCGTCATTTTCTGGATTTTCCATCCGGGCTATGTTACGCTGATGGTGCGGCTGGGGTGCCGCCCGTAGCACCCCAGCCTGAAGGAGGTAGGAGCCTTCCGCCGAGCTCACCCACTCCCGTAGGGACGGGGTGAGTGGGGGCGCTCCTGCGTAAGCATCAACCTGCCGGGGCGTCCATTCCCGTTTCAGAATCAGGCTGATGCTCACACAGCAGCGCCTCAACTCCATCTCCATGTAAGGGAGATGGTTGGGGTGAGGGTGGCTCATCGCAATAAGCCATCATCGGAGCATGCCTTCCAGGCTCCCCGGCCAACATCATCGACTTTGTCCAGAACATCCTTGCAGCTAATCGATGCTCGACCGGCTCACCTGGGATAAGATCAAACAAACTTCTCGGAACGCTGTGCATATGCAGGCATGAGATCTCACCATCACCGTACATCACAACCGCCTCAAGGCATACGATGTCACTGATCCTGATCGCCATCTCGTGCCTCCATCGCTTGTGCTGCTACGCTCCGCGCTGTTCCAGCCCGGTCGATCGTGACGATCATCTGCATCCGCTCGCGTAGCTGCTGGCGCGCCTGTAATTGGTCGTAATATGCGCGGTACTTGTGCACCTGATCGCGCGCCAGCAGATCAGCCGCCAGCGCAAGCCGCTCACTTGCCGGATTCGTTAACCACGTCTCCGCCTTGTGAAGTGACGACTGGCAACTGACTACTGATGCGCTCATAGCACCACCCCCTTGCGCAGGCCGGGAATCTGGTCGATCTTGCGTGCCCTGGCCCGCTTGCGCGTTGAAGGTTTGACAGTGCGAATTTTTCGAACAGGGAGGTTGCTCACGGGGAGGTCAACACCGCCGTCGGCGTCAATACTTTTCTTGGCCAGTTCCGCTACAGCGATATCGATGATAGCGCCCTGTGTACGGACTGTCTTTTCTGCGAGGTCACTGATCGTCTGGATAGTCTCTTCTTTGAGTGAATAGGTTTTCGTTGGCATTTTTACCTCTAGGTGCGATTTCTCAACCTTTTGGTATACTACCATGTTTAACTAATCTTTGTCAAGTAGCAAAATTTCTCAACCCCGTGGTTATACCCTTAGGTATAGAATCTTTGCATGAATCTCAACTTCAGTGAGTGGCTTCAAGGTATGCTTGACGAGCGAGGCTGGAGCCAGTCTGAGCTTGCACGCCGTGCAAACACGACTTCGACGACAGTTAGTCGCGTAATCAACAGGGATAGATTGCCCGGCGTTGAGTTTTGTCGGGGCGTTGCAGAGGCATTTGGAATACCGGATATTGAAGTTCTGCGCATAGCAGGACTTGCCTCGCCGGCTCCAAAGCCTTCAACGTTGCGAGATAAGCTGACATCTCAACTCGAAGAAATGACCGAAGAACAGCTGAGCGCGATGGAACGCTACGCACGCGCGCTGCTGACTGAACAAATGCTGGAGTCCTTCCGTGCCCAAACGCCTAAAACGAAACCTCGTCACCCTTGAATTTGACGGACTGACAAGAGATAGACAACAGGAACTGCTGAGATATGCTCAGCGCATTCTCAGTTACCAGGTAGACACCAATCAGCGCCTGGTTTTCACCTTACGCCCTCTGACTTTCATTGCTAGGCGCGCGGCTATCGCCGACAAGCGCGTCTTCCTTGAACAGATCGTTGTTGGCGTCTACCGCGTCGTTGATGACAAGGCAACCGTGTTTGTCTCACATACCCTCGATCGCGCCGTCGTCAAAGCCGGCCATGATCCCAAGTCAACCGGCGGCCGGCTCCACCGCCAAAAGGTAGCCAAGCGCATTACGTTTGCGGCCATGGCCTTCAACGTCGCCTGTGCCCTAATAAACCCATCCGCGCTGCCATTGCTCGCGGCCTACGCCGTCATCTGGCCGTGGTATCTATGGCGGTCCGATGTGGAACGCAAATCAATCATGCTGCAACAAGGAACATCATGACCACCATCCCCAACAAGACAAGAGAGCGGCTCACCGCTGGAATCAAACGATTTCAGCCCATTGTCTCCTCTGCCCGATCGCGCGACGTGAACGAATCTGACACAGTCACGATCGTGACTGACATGCTTGCCGAAATTTTCGGCTTCGATAAGTATTCTGAAATCACATCTGAATTCGTGATCCGGGGAACGTTCGTCGACTTGGCGATCAAGATTGACGGAGTCCTTCAAATGTTGATTGAGGTGAAGGCTATCGGCCTTGAATTAAAAGAGGCTTTCACCAAACAGGCTGTAGACTATGCGGCGAATCAGGGTGTTGAGTGGGTTGTTCTGACCAATGCAGCCAGCTGGCAGGTATACAAAGTATCATTTGGGAAGCCTATTAGCCAGGAATTGGTATTGAATCTTGATTTCTCAGGATTGAGTCATAAGGATTCCACTGACCTGGATAGTCTCTATCTTTTGACAAAAGAAGGCATCAGCAAATCGATGCTGGGTGAATACCATGCCCAACGCCAGGCGTTGAGCCGTTTCTTCATTGGCGCAACAATTCTAAGCGATCCTGTCCTAGACGTTATCCGTCGGGAGCTGCGTCGCATGTCGCCCGACGTGCGTATCGATACCGACCAAATCAAAGACGTTCTCATGCAGGAAGTTTTCAAACGTGATGTGATCGAGGGAGAACGAGCAGACGAAGCTAGGCGCAAAATTGCACGCTCGGTAGCGCGCAGTCAGAAGAAAACTGTTAAAGCGGCATCCGACGATGAGAAAGAGGACGATGGGGAGGAACAGCCGGTTGTAGAGGCGGTCGAAACAGCAGGCAACAAGTCTACTTTATCTGCCTAATTATGGCAGTTGAGCCGGTACATGACGCGGGGAGAAAGCCAAAAACAATGGATACAAACACCTGTCTGGTAATCATTATCGTCGTCGTAATCTTCGCTGTACTCGTTGCCTATAATCAAGCCCAGGAACGCGAGAAAGCACGCAAAGCATACCAGGCCTCGCTTGAAAAACTCAAGGCAGATCCCAGCAATCCAAACCTAAAACAGCAAACACTCGCACTGGGCCGCGTCTATTCGAACCTGACTCGTAACAAGACGGGCGTTGCGTTGTTCGACGAAGTCGCCGTGATGAATGACATCAATGCCGCGACAGCCGGTGCCACGGCCGGAGCCGCGGCCATCGCCTCGGCCCTGTCGCCAACGAGAGCACCTGCTCAACCATCTGCCCCAACCTCGACCACAATCGAAGATCGCCTTGCGAAACTAAGCGACCTGAAATCAAAGGGACTTATCAGCGACAGCGAATATGAAACCAAGCGCCAGAAGCTAATGGATGAACTCTAAACCACCCTCAGTAGCGCGGAATCAGACTCAACCCCAATAGAATGAACACAATGATTGGGAGCAAGATGCAGGAGGTCAGGACTAGCCACCGTTGGCGGTTGACGATCGGTTCGTTCAGTTTTACTACCTGCAGTAGCGCTGCCACTTGCATTCTTAATAGTTCGATCTCTGTCTTGCTGGCAAATGATTGATACAACGTCTCCCAGTCAGCGCCGATCGGAGCCTTCATCGTAATGCCCGAGATCGATGCTACGCAGGTCGCGATCAAACTGACGTACAGGATCATGGTCAAGACAATCGTCGTGTTATATGTCGAAATGTAGTCAGCCTGAATGTTTGGCCTGGCCAGTTGCAGCACCGTCATCAGCGCCGTGATCAGACTGGCTGATGAGAGTACGGACCGGGCCGTCGCCTTTAAGGCGTCAACGCCTTCATACTGTAGTTTCAAATTTCGATCCATCTCGTCAACACATACTTTGAGACCGTCAGCGTATTCCATCTTGCTCCTTAAGAGGTCTGTATGCCAGAACAAACACCGCCACCACCCGCTGAGCCACCTGCTGAATCAGCTACGCCGCCACTGCCCGAGCCGCCGCCTATAGTGTTCTCTATTAGCCGCGCCATAGAATCTCACGCCTCGATTGATCTGAGCGAAAGCCAACACGATGCAGGCCAGGATAAGAACACCCGGCCGCAACCAAAGGAGCGGGAGTAACTTGCATCCTGCTACTCATTATAAGCGAGCCATTCAGAAAATCAATTCCGCTCGCTGATCGCGCCTGTCTTTCTCAGTAGACGCATTACAGGAAAGCAAATCAGCGCCTGACACAGCACCGAAAACACCAATCTCCGCCGTCACGGATCGACCCAATCACCGCCCGACACGGATCCGTTTTTAGCCGTTCCGTGTCATCCGCAGTTACCCCAGGTCAATACTTGGTTCGGGTCCGTGAGGTCCGGAGTTCAAATCTCCGCGCCCCGACTTGGAGCGCACGGATGGCCTAAAAAACCATCCGTGCGCCCTGAAGTTCACATCCCCTAAATTGTGGAGCGCACGGCTGTTTTCTCTGCTGTATAAAAAAAACCTTCTTCCCGGATGATTACAGGCAAGGAATCTGCCAAACTGGGAAAGGAATACAGGAGAGAAGACATCATGGATCGCAAACCACGCCGCAAATCACTACCGCTGTCGCAAGCCCTCACCGGCTTTGTCTACTACAAGTCAGCCACGGGCAAGTCCGAGCATACCATTGCTGACTACATCGTCACTCAGAAAAAAGCCCTCACCTATTTCGTGGCCGATCCACCTTTGGCCACCATCACCCGAGATGATTGGATCGGCTTCTTCGCATGGCTCACTCACGAATACGTCAGCCGACCCACGGGGCCCGTGTCGCGCGCCCCTAAGCCGCTCGCGCCTAAGACGATCTTCAACATCCACACCAACCTCTCATCGTTCTACACGTGGGCCGTCCGCGAAGACCTCATCGATCGCAATCTCATCCAGACCATCGATCGGCCTGGATACGAACAGCCCGTCATTTTGCCCTTCACCAAGGAAGAGAGCATCCTACTACTCAAAGCCTGCTCGACGACGCGCACGTGGCGATCGCACAGTGCCACGGCCAGTGCCCGCTACACATCCGATCGCGATCAAGCGATCCTGCTGCTCCTGCTCGACACCGGTATCCGCGCTGAAGAGCTGTGTAGCATCGTGCTCAAGGATGTTAATCTCGAAGCCAACAGTATCATCATCCGGGGCAAGGGCAAGGGCCGGGACAAAAAGGAACGCACCGTCCACTTCGGCAAGCTCTGTTCCAAAGCGCTCTGGCATTACCTCTTGCCGCGTCTCGGTCACCCCTCGCCTTATGGGAGAGGGGTTGGAGGCGAGGGCGATAGCCCCCTCTTCCTGTCACGTGCCGTCATCGACAACACGCCCATGAATCGCAAATCGCTCTATCAGCTCCTCAAAGACATTGGCGATCGCGCCGGCATCCCGCACGTGCACCCCCACCGCTTTCGACATACGTTCGCTATCACTTACCTGCGAAATGGCGGCGACGTGTTCACGCTGCAGATGCTGCTGGGGCATTCGGACATGGAGATGGTTCGCCGCTACGCCAACATCGCCCAGGCTGATTGCGCGAATGCCCACCGCAAGGCCAGTCCGGTCGACAACTGGCGCCTGTAACGAAAAGCCCGACCGGTATTGCTGGTCGGGCTTTTTTGTTGTCACCTCACTGACTGATAGAACTGTCCGCGCTCGTTCAGTTCCCCTGTGAACCAGTCGTACAACTGCGTGTACCAGTGGTAATTCCACCATTGGTTTTGGTCCTCAGAGTCGTACATCATGGCCCACCAGTAAAATCTTGTAATCACGGGCTGCGCGTTCATCCAGTCGACAAAGCTCTGCGCTTCACTTCGCCACGTGGCGCCGGCAGGATAGGAAGATTGCCACACATTCGTAAATGCGAATTCCGTTACCCAGACCTCGTTGACATGCCACTGAGCAGCGTAGCCGATCACTTGCGTCACGATCACCTTGCAGAACTCAGATCCGCCATAGCAATGAATCGCCAGCACGTCCAGCTTCGGCGGATAGCCCCAGCGCATCTGGTGCGCCGCATAGAACTGTTCGAGCCATTCGGGATGGAGATGACTCGGCGCGGGACTTATCGCACGTTTACCCGGATTCGCTGAAATTACGCGCGGCCAGATCTCAGCAGCTTGCTGCGGAGTGACGCCGGTGGTCGGCGAATACAAATCGGGCTCATTGAATCCGAAGAAATATGGCACTGTTCCGGTCACCGTGATTAAGTCAGGGTACCTCACCATGCCAGCATATTCAACGCCAGGGATGTCTCCGACACCGGGGCTGTAGACGTACGTACATCGCACCCCCAGAGCCAACATTTTTTCCACATCAAACCCGCTACTCAAACCGACGCATTTTTTGCTCTGTCGATAATGAATCGTCAAGAGCGGGAGATGGACACGATGGGCCGTTGGGAGCGGCGAGACAAACGGCGTCCCGATCGTGCTGGGCGCCGGCAAATCGAACAGCGCCAGCACCAGGCCGATCAGACCAAATAATACCCCGGTTCCCGCACGTGCACGTGATGCCATACGACCTCTGCCGATCAGATTCCTTTCTCAGTACTCCGCTTACAGGAATTAACTACAAGTTGGAGGCATGATTGATTGTCGCACCGGTGCCCAAGGATGAGGTCGATCCGATCACATCGTCCAGCATCACGCTGGAATTGTCTGTCAACGATAGATCGTAATTGGCCCCTATCAATTCCGTGTTTTGCACCTTGACATCGGTCCCATCGACGTACAATGCTGCATCGTTTCCGCTGCCTCCAGATTGCACGATCGCGCAACGTCGAATAATGCAGGCGCTCTGCACCTGCACGCCGAACACAGCCCCGGCGATCCGCATGTCCTCAAGCAACACACCTTCGCCGACGACCAGCGCGCCGGTAGTCAGGTCGGTCGCATCCAGATCGAACCCGCACACCGCTGCGCCGTCTGCTGCGAATAACCCGCCCACGCTGGACGAACTTTCAATGCGCGCGGCCCGGCTGCCGTGCAGCGTCACGCCGGCGGGAACTATATAATCCTCGGTGAGTAATAGATCCCCGTCGGGCAATTGGATCGAATCTCCGCTCACCGCATCACCAATCGCTGCCGAAAACCCCGCTTCATCCGGGCTATACACCTGCGGGAACTCAAGCGATGATCGCCACAGATAGATCGCGCGCTTGAACGATCCGCTCAACGAGCCAGGCTCTGATGGCAGCGGCGCCCGAATCAGCGAAGCCACGCGCTTCGCATCCACGATCGGGTTGCCCCGCCCAAACGGATCACTGCCGATGCGTCGAATTGCCATACGTTGAATCACATCTCCCGTTACTAAGCCCTGCGCCTATTGTTCGTCAACCGAGTAATTGACCACGCCTTTAGGATGCTCCGCTGTTGGTGGCAGCATCTCCACTTGCTGCAGATACAATCGGCGCGGATCGTGCTGCCTGCGGCTTGAAATGGACCGCACACCCAGCGGCAAATCGCGCCATTCTGCCCAGCCTGGCCGCGCCAGCCACGGATCGATCGGTGTGCCGCCCACGTCCAGCAACTGGCTATCCTTGATTTGATACGTCAGGTCTGGACTCACACGGTTGTAGTACAAATTCCGTCCGCGCCCAACGCCGATCTCCCAAAAATTCTGATCGGACCCGCTCGCTTCTCCGGAATCGCAGATCGATTTCAACACATCCCCGCATCTCAGCTGCGCCCCGGCCTCGATGGTGTAGGGTAGTGCGTTAGGCATGATCGCGCCCTTGTTGACGAATGCCGCGCACTGCTGGCGAATGGCCAGCACGTGATCGGATGCGGCCAGCGTCCCGAATGAATTCACGTACAGCCAATTCAACGTTGCCCAGGGCCCGGCCAACGTAATATCGATGGTATCCATGCCGTCTGTCTTCTGTGTGCTACCCTGCCTGGGCAGTTCGATCTGCGGCCACGCTCGGCCCAATAATTGCGACTGCACCGCACCCAACGCAGCCTCATCGCTCAACGTATCCAGCAGCAGAATATCCTCTCTGCGCCCGTACTCCGTGATGGCCATGTCGTCACTGTACCAGCCTGTATCCGCGCCGGGCTGATCAACTTCCTTCAACACCAGGTCGTCAAGGTAGATGGTGCCCGCGCTGGCCTCGCTAGTAACGCGCAACCGCACCTCTCCGGTATACTCATTGCTCGCCGGGATCTGCGCATCGACCGGCATCAACCCGTGCCGCCCGCGCGTCGAATAGAACCCCAGCGTCTGATCGTTATCCGTGCGATTGAGCGCCACGCGCCACGATGCCGATGGGCAATTGGCCTGACCCATCAAACGATACGCCTTGCCTGCCGTAATGTCGATGCTGGCCTGCACGTCTGCGCCGCGAATGGCCGTATCCCCCACCTCGATCTTGCCGCTATACACGCCGCCCGTCTTCCACTCCGTCGATTGTGTGACAGTTGCGCTGTTGAAGGCCGTCCATGCTCCTGATTCAGATCCGCCGTTTGTCAGCAAATTGTCGAACGTGCGGGTGTAGATGGCCTTGATCGCGTTTGGATTATCCGCCGCAGAATGCACCAGCGGCACGCCGTTGCGCGTGTACACCATGCTCAGAATAATTCCCTGCCATGTCATCAGACCGCCATGCATCTCCTGCAATTCAGCCAACGCCATATCTCGCACGAATTGATCCAACTCTGGTCGCGTCAATTGCTCCTGTGTCAAGCGCGCCGTACCGGTGAAGAACCCGCCGCGCCGGCGAACCGTGCGGCGCCACGTGGGACGCAGCAGGCCGGTATAATCGCCTATCACGGCATTGCCCTTCAAAAGAGCCTTCGATAATTTTAGGCTGATGCCCATCAATACACCCCTCTCAGGCTGTCCCAGCGGGGGAAGCATTGCAGTGACATGCCAACATTCACACCCTTGAATGATGCGCTGCCTTGTGCCACACACACCACGTTAATGCTCTGCGGTGGCAACCCCCAATTTGAAGAGTCTATATCCAGGTTATCAACTGGCTGAGAAACCGATGTGTCGTATGACTTTCCCGCAACCACATCGTTGGGCAGGACGTATACCTCGGCAAAGCGATAAAGCTCTGACTCTACCGTTTGCACACTGGCATCCTTAAAGTGCAATGAATGTTCAGCAGGCAACAAGCCGATCACATCAAGATACAGCGACCCTGACCCACTTAGCCGCTGCGCCTTGACCTTAAGCGCCATATTGGCGAGTCCAGCATCTTGCAGGGGAACGTAAGATGAAGGCAATGAAACGTTTCCCACCTCATAGTATTTATAGCCTGTACCGCTAATCAATTCATGAGAGCCGAATGCAAATTCGTTCGTTCCGCCGTAGAACCCAGAACCAACCCTCACCAATGCTTCGCTCGAACCGTCTGACATCGCAGCGCGCAGCAACAGGTTGTAGTTTCCAACCTGATCGTCCGGGTTGGCCGTGGCCTGCGACGCCTTCATAATCGCGCGCGTTACTTCCTCTGGGTGTGTGTCAAAATCGCACGTCAGCCTTGAACCGCTTAGCGCGTCGGAGTCAGCCTCAATCGCAACGTCAGAGTAATAATAGGCGTCCTTCAGGTTCCAGACCGGCTGGAAGTTCGCCACGTTGACGTTGTAGTAATAGTTCCCGCGCACCCCAATCCAAAATTCAGTCAACACGTCATCTGTTACGGGTGTGATCGCCAGCTTAGCCACCCGATAGGGCGCATCTCCCAAAATGCCCGTGATGAATTGATACGTGAACATCCCGCCATTGATGTCGATCACATCTCCATCTGGCGCGATGGTGCGCGACGCCTGTGCCTCCCAAAACGGCATCCGCGTCAACCCAAGCACATAATCGCTGATCACATAGTCTTGCGCGGCGCTGAACATGGTCCGCACTTTCAGCGTCTGGCTGCGCCGCGCCGCCGTGATGTACGCCTGTCTGGCCTGCGATTCGCTAAACTGCTTGGCCCGCAGCCACACTCCATATTCAGAGAGCAGACTTTGCCCTGTTGCGATCTGCCTGATCTTGAGATCGAGCGCATGCATGATTTCAGCCAAGCCGTCATCGTTCTGCGAAGCACCCTCATCCGGTTTCACATGCAGCGTGATCGCCTCGTCGACGCGGTCCTGATTGGGCTGTGGTGTGCCCTGCTCCCAGCCGTCTTCTACCATGTACTTCTGCAGATCAAACACGTCAGGGCTTGCCCCGTCGCTTGCTTGCCTATCTGGCCTGCGGATCAAATATAGTTGGTAAGCCATTACATCAACCTCTCAATCTCGCGCAGTGCCTCGCGCCGTTGTTGTTCCTGGAACATCTTCGTCATCAGGCTGTCCTGCAAGATCACGGTCTGCTGCCGCGCATCAATGACCTGCGGTTCGTTGCGCCGAATGTCCGTACCACGCAACGCCGCTACTACAGATTGCTGTGCGGGGACCGTCACCGTGCGAGGTAGCACCGTCGCGCGACTGATCTTGACATTGTGAACGATCACCCCGGATGCGATGTACGTATGACAAGGCGTCACATTGAAGTTGAACACCTCAAGCGGTTCCTGCACCAACTCGATCGCTTTCACCACCTCATCGTGGTCGTAGCCTGTCAGCACGTGCCCCGATCGCAGGTGCCGCACGCGCACGAACTCTCCGTACACCGTCTGCACATGCCCATTAGTTTGATGCGGAGCATAGAATGGGTGCTCTCCCGTAACCTCGATCGTCAAACCAGAGACGCAGCGCACGCGATAATATTCACCCACAGTCCGCCTGGTCAACTCTGTCACGGTCCCCGGCAAGAACTCAAACCGCTCGTAATCGAACGCCGTCACACGCTCGCCGACAGTGATCTGCTCGATCGGCTTTTGCCGCACTCCATCTTCAAGCAGGATCAGCGTGCCCGCCGCGAAGCATGTGTTACCCCCACCGCCTCCACCACCGCCACCGCCTGTGTCGCCACCTGAACCTCCCCCGCCTCCGCCGCCAGGTGGTGTAGGGATAGATAGATCCGGAACACTGATACCCGTCAATGATTCAATAAGCTCTGAGACTTTAGCAATGATCTTGTTAATCTCCTCGATCATTCCAGCGCTCAAATTCTGCGTGCCGGTTAGCAGAGGGGTTCCAATCCCAGGTCCAACAAGATCCATGTACGTCTGTATGTCTCCTACCGCCCCCTTGACATCCGTGGCCATTGTCTTGGTGGTGGTAGCCGCCGTCTTTCCATCTGTCACAAAGCCGCGCGTCATTGTGCCGAACGATTCCTGCGCCTTTTCGGCCTGCGTCTTAACACTGCCCGACATCTCCTCACCTTGCGTCTTGACATCACCTACCATCACACCGTGCGTCTTCGCAACATCGACCAACTTCTCCTGTGTTTCATTAAGCGCACCGAGTGTTTCCTCGCCGGCGTCTACCACGTTCTCTACAAACGCATCGATGTTCCCATCCTCAGCCAAATCCTTGGCCGCATCGCGGATCGCCTGCATTGCTGTGATGTCCGCCTGGCTCTTCAGCCCCCATTCCACTGCCAGTTTGTCCAACGCCACGGCCTCGGCCTCGGTCAATCCGCCAACCGCCAGCCGCTGTTCGGCATAGCCGAACAGAATACGCCTCGTCGCATCCTCGTGCGCCGCCGCATGTTCCCTGATCTCTTTGTTGATCTCGTCATACTGCCCTTTTAGTTCCCCGATCTTCTTACTGTTATCCACGTAGGCAGTCGTGGACTTCGTTGCGCCATCAAGCTTTCCCTGCACGTCCTCAATACTGGCTGCTGTAGCCGCCATACGCGACTGAAACTCCAACTCTGTCTCATTCTTCTTCTTCGCCTTCTGGGTATAGTCCTCTTGCAGCGCAGCCAGTTTTGCTTCCGCCGCGGCACGTTCTATGTCCGTCAGCGTCGCTTTGCTAGTGGTGGTGATAGCCCGCCCATTCGCCGCTGTCAGTTTTTCTATTTCATCTTTCAGCGCAGCAGCCTTGGTCTTCAGATCATCCTGTTTGTCACCGTATGACTTCATCTCGTTCTTCAGGGCACCAGCCATTACAACCTTAAGATCATCCATCCTGGCGGTGCCATCAGCGATCCATTGATTCGCATCACGCTGCGCTTCGGCCAACGCGCGCAACCCATCGCGCGATCCGTAATAGGCCGCAGCCGCATTCTCCGTTATTTCGGTGGTCCTCTTGGTATTGAGCCCCAATTTATCAATCACCACGGCAGCGGCCTGCTGTACCTGCGCCTGCAACTTGGTATTCGTTGTCAGCGCATACGCGGCCTCAGACAGCGCGTAATTCTCCTGCACCACGCGCCGCACTACGCCGCCCATCCCATACAGCACCTTGACCAAATTACCCTCGGCGTCTATCTCGTACCCTGCCGCCTTAGCCGTGGCCTCGATCGAACTCCTGTAATCCGCGTAATTCTTTGCACCCGCTTTGATCTTCTCGTGCGTCCCGTCCAATGCTTTCTTTAACCGCTCCTGCCCGTTCGTCAATATTTCCGTTGCGGCCCCGGCCCGGTTGAATGTATCCTCAAGGATATCTCCCGTGTTGCTGTTGGCCATCTTGATCAGTTCGTCGTTGGTGGCCTGTGCTGCACGTGAGGTCGCGTCCAGGAACTTCATCACGGCCGTCAGACCGACCACGATCAGCCCCAGCGGGATCACGGCGCCCGCTGCAGCCCCGCCGATCTTCGTGAAGATCGCTCCAAGTCCGCCTAGCTTCTCAACGCCACCCTTAATGGCAATGAACGTCTTGATCATCTGACCACCGGAGACTAACACCGGGCCGACGGCGGCGGCCAGCGCACCAAATATGATGATGAGTTTCTGCACGTCGGGCGGCAGGTTCCTGAACGCCGTCAGCAATCCATTCAGCAGCGTCATCCCATCTTTCACCAACGGCAGCAAATTCTCGCCCAACGCGGCCGCGGCGTCCTCAAACTGCGCCTTCATGATGCGGCTCTGATTTGCCACACCATCGGCCGTGCGCGCAAAATCGCCCTGCGCCGCCGTCGTCTGCTTGAGGATCACAGCATTCACCGCCAACACGCGAGCTTGTGGCGTCAGCGCGTCTGAGGTTGTCTTGATCAACCCCAAACGCAGCGCCTCAGCTTTGACTGTTGCGTCGTTGAGCAGCACGCCGTAACGTCGAATCGGCTCTGACTCACCGCGATAGGCCGCGCCGATCGCAGTGATGGCGTCTTCCGGGGAGGTGTTGAAGAAACTGGCAAAATCAGCCGCCAGTTGTACGTTCTGCTTGGAGAAATTTACCAGGTCGTTACCGGCCAACCCTGCTGCCTTGCCGAATGTCGCAAAGTCGGCCGCGCCGTTCAGTGCCATCGTGCGCGATTGGCCCAGCGCTGTTGCCGATGTGCTTGACCATTCCTTGATGGCGGATGTGCTTTCTCCAAAGAGCACATCGATCTTGTTTTGCGTCTCGCTCAGGTCGCTGGCCGCCTTCACTGCCGCAATGCCGATCCCCACAATTGGCAGCGTCACGCCCAGCGTCAACTTTCCGCCTATCGACGCCATGCGCTCGCCGACCACACGGACATCTCGCAGGCTGCGTGCGATCTTATCCAATTCGACCTGATACTGTTTGGCGTCGATCTCACCATCGGCGAAGCGCTGATTGATGTGTTGAATCCGCGTGGCCGCTTCCTGGCTGCTCTTGGTGACAAGGCCGAACTTAGTCTGCACGCCTCCCATGACATCTTCGTAGTGCGCCGCAGTAATATCGCCTCGCTTCAGCGACTCATCCAGACCCGCCATTGCCGCGCGTGCAACATCTCCCCGGCTTGCCCCATGCGATAGCGACTCACCCAGGCCACGCCATTGCAGCGCGTTCTGCGCAGCCATTGACTCCATCTGTTTCAATGCTGCAACAGCCGACTCGCCAGACCTCTTTACCCCGCTGGTGTCAAGTTCGACTTTTCCGTACGCGCTACCCAACTGGATTGTCATAGCGTTCTCATGTCATTCCGGAATTCTGCAAGCGGAATCTATGCGAGAAATTCGCTTCCCATAATAAGCATACTGGGAATAAACGCACTAGCGCGCCCGCAATCTAGCTGATGCAAACTCACCGCGCGCCTTGCGCAAATTAACGTCGACGCGTTCTCCGCGCTCAAGCAACAGATCCTCCAGGCGCTTTCCCTCAATCAACCTAGCCTCAATCTCGCGACCGGTGGCCAGTACCAATAGATCGAATTGATACGCCGCCCAACTATCCGCGATCCCAATGATGCTACTCGGCCTCTGGCCGTATTCCTGCGCCATCCCGTACAGACTCCACAGGTTCCGTTTCCGCTGCACGAAATTTACGCAGCGGCGCAACCTCCTGTGACGCCCACTCGTAGATCGCCATCTTGTCATCCTGCCCCAACTCAGCGACGCTCAGATGATCGTCGTCTGGCACATCTCCGATCGGCGGATAGACAATGCACGCTCGCGCCAGCAAATCCAGCACCGGCGCAAACTCCTGATAGCGCGCAATCTTGAACTGACCGTTGTTGATCAACTCCTCTGTCGGGCCGGTCAGGGTCTGCGGGATCTTACCCTGTGCCACGAGGTCAAGCAGAGTGGCACGTCTCAACCGCACCTCCAGCCCGCCAGGCAAAAGATATTCTTCACCCGAGCGCCACGCCTTCAAATTGCTCATGTAGCATCTCCTCAATCCCTCCCGTCGCATTCAGAGATGAGCCTGTAGCGGCGCAGTCAAGAAGACACGGGAGGGATTGGATATATTACGACTCGGCGATCGTAGCGGCCGTCTCGTTGTTCACGAGCGCCCACGCCTTGCCAGTCGACCCGTTGACACCGGTCCCCTTCACGCCAGAGACGAGGAACTGCCCGTCCTGGAAACTTCCCTCCAGACCGTCGAGCACCTTCGCCTTGTAGATGACGATGTGCACATCATCATCCTCAACGCCCAACGATCGACCCTCGATCTTGAAGTAGGGGAACCGATCGCCGCCGGCCCCTTCCAGCGTCTTAATCGTGTTCGGCGTGCTACCGCTGGTCGTCATCGTGCGGCCCGTCATCAACGCATACGCCTCCAACGGAAGGCCGCCCGCTTCCAATTCCCAGTCCACTGCGCGCGCAAATGATGCGACCGCCGCAATGGAATCGCTGCCGCTCAGTTCGCCGTTGATGGTGCGCTCTTTGAACTTCAGCACGCGATCCACTGGCAGCGCGACCGGCGAGCCGGTGGTGGGCGTCAATACAACTTGATGCAGCCCAAAGGGTTTAACTGGTGTATCCATGACTATGCCTCCTCAGCATCTTCCATAATCGCGCCAGCTCGCCTGTCGCCGGTTCGCTTGCGCGTCGCTCTCTCTTCAACGGCCTGATCTTGCGCACCCAGCCACTTCTCGATCATGGTCACGTTCACCTGCCAGGTATCTGCCACACGCTTCATATCCGCCGCGCTCATCGCGCGCGCCTGATCGAGTGAGGCAAAGCCGCATAGGGCCAGCCCGATAATCTGATCCTCTGTCAGTCCGCTCACCATCAGCGGATCATCCGCCGCCACCTTGAAATCGTTGGCGGGGTACGTCAATAGGTTGGCCGCCAACTCTGCATCAGGAATCTCCAGGGTGTTGCCGTTGCTCTTATCCCACACGTGCCCCTCATCCCAAATTCTCACGCCGTTCCGCCTGTACTGGATCTTCACGCCATCACCTCCCTCTGCTCCACGCTTTTCAGCAAATCGCGCGCCGTGCGCGCCCACGTGCCCTCACAGCGCAGCCATTCTGCAGCCTTGAGGCCGAAGCGCGCCATCTCTGCGCGATGCTCAACGCAATAGCGCATCAACTCAACCAGATGATTGGTGTCCGGTTCTGGCCACTGCCCAATCGTGCCCGCATCCCACCAACCGTACTCCGCCGCAGAAAAGCCAGACACGCGCAGCGGCATGGCCCACTGATCGATTTCTTCTGCCAGCCCGCCATAATTCGTCGCGATCACCGGAAGGCCCGTGGCCGCTGCTTCACGCGGGGGACTGCCCCAACCCTCGCCACGCGATGGAAAAACAAAGCAATCCACCTCTTGCAGCATCATGCGCAGCAGCGGCCGATCGAATAAACCCACCACCGTGCGCACATTCTTATCCGAAAACTTCACGCGGCCCGGCAGATCTCCCCGGAAGTGCAGCACCAACTCAACATCAGTGCGCTTTCCAAACGCTGCCATGAACGCACGATAAGCCACGTCCCAGCCCTTCCGCAAGTCCGGCGTGCCGCTCCATAAGAACCGATAAGGCCGTTCCCCATCGCTAAGCCATGATGCGGGCAGATCGTGGAGTGGGGTTGAACGTTGCAGAGGCCAATAATCCTCTGGCGCAACACCCCACTTCACCACATCGATCGGCTTGCGCACGCCGTTATCAACGAACACCTGCCGGCACCATTCGCACGGCACCATCACCCGATCGGCATTGGCGTTGATCAAATCCGCCCAGCCCTTTGGCAGACCAGACGCTTCGAACATCGTGTAACTGATCAGCTCATCCCCGTGGATGTAGGGCAGCCAATCTGGGGTACACAGCGCCACCACCGTTCCTGGTACGTGCCATTCTCGATCGCCCGCCGTTCCAAAGCCATCGTTGGCACGCATGTCAAGCACACGCACACGCCGATCGTTCCGCTGCAACTCCTTTGCGATCTGAATAGTCCCG
>JAUQXC010000712.1 GCA_030834825.1 Thermoflexales bacterium | reverse complement strand
CACGATTTTATTTGTTGCACTTTGGCTGACATCACCCGTGGAACAGCTCCCCCTCGCAGGAAGCCGGAAGGCATTACGGTGTTTAGTCCTTTTGGCTTGGGCGTACTGGATTTGGTCATCAGCCGGATGGTTGTAGACGAGGCTTATACCCAGAATCTCGGGATTACGATTGAGGCGTTTTTGCCGGGCCTGCCCTGGAATGACTAAAGGCCAATGACTCGAGGGATCAGCACCTGCCTAAAATTCAGATTCGTTCGGTGCAGCTGACCTAGGGCTTGTAAAGAAACAACTCCGCAGTTTCGTGCTCCCGCTCGCTGCGCGTGACAATCCAGCGGTTGGAAACGACAGATTGTCACATCACAGTCCCACGGGGAGGCTGCGCAGTGCGTCAGCCTCCCCGTGGGACTGCACGCACGATGTCCCCGAAGCGCAGCGGATAGGGAGTGGGTGCACGCCCTGTCCGCCACTTTGCGGCGGGGCGCGCTAGGCGTGTGTTCGCCTTGAGCCTCAAAATGGGAAGTTATTCTTTGACAGGCCCTAAGCTGAAACGTTCGACTTTAGTAAGTCGACTTTAATTGATTACTCTCAATGTCAAAGCCGCTCGTGGAGGTAAAAGCATGAATCCGGTTGAAAGTTCCTGGTATAATTTAAACGAAGAATTTCCTTCAGACTTAGAAGACGCAGAACAACAAACGTTGCAACGGCTGCAGCCACTGCTGGCTCATTCCCCTCAGGATTTGCTGGCCATCTTGCTGGGTCAAGGACAGGTGACCGGTGCTGTTTGGGAATGGGCCGCACCACTTCCGTTAGCTCGAGCGCACGATGAATGACGATTGGATAACCTCGGAAGCCAAGAATCTCGAGACTGGAATAAGCGCGATCATTCTTCACCAGTTCCATAAGACCTTCACCATCTTTCCTGATGAGATGACAGGTACCCTGCGTTGGGTGTTAGATAGTCTGCGGGTCAGCTCGCGTTTCTTGTGTTTGCCGCTGCTAGCCTATCGAGCCACGCAGCCCAATCACTTGGAGGCGGCTACCCAAGATCTCGATCGGATGGCGACCGTCGCCGCGGCCTGGCATTTGCTTCACTGCGCGGCGCGCCTTCTGGATGATGTGGAAGATAATGAAGCAGAAACCCCGGTGCCAGAACTCAGCTTTCCTCTCGCGGTGAACGCCGGCACGGCTTTGATCTTCATTGCGCAATTAACTCTGGCTGCCTTGCATGGGTCTACGCCGGAACCACAGCGTGTCCTGGACGTCATGGTCGTGTTTAATACGGCCACCGCCCGTATGGCGAATGGTCAGGCCAGCGATTTGACTCTGGACACCAACGCCTTGCCGACGCTCGATATTGTCCGGCGCATTGCTGGCGCCAAATCGGGCGAATTCTTTGCCTTAGCTTGTCACGCCGGGGCATTGCTTAGCGACGCCGGGCTAAGTGATATTGCGACCTGCACGGACTTTGGCTACAATCTAGGTATCTTAATACAAATCAGCGATGATTTTCGCGCGATCTGGGCACCCAGCCGCCGGGGCGATTTGATTACCGCGCATCGCACGTTTCCGATAGCCTATGCGCTTTCAGTCGCTGATCCAGATATGCGACAGCAGATCCGAAATTGGTTGGCCCAGGCACCTGATGATCGCAGAGCGCTCCACGAACTACAGATCTTGTTGGCCGATCTGGGTGCGCTCCATCATACAGTGTTAGAGGCTGGCCTGTACCATGGTCGTGCCCGAGAAGCGTTGCTCAAATTATCACGTCCCAACCAGGCTCAGTATGCTTTGCTTACTTTGCTGGATACGGTTTTTCCTGCGGTAGCGATGGATCAATGGTCTTCACCATTCACGACCTCCTCGATCGACTCAAGCGATGGACCGGCTACTTGAAACGCCAGGCCATCTGGACCTATTTCCCTCGCTTCTTTCTGGCTTTGTTAAGTCTGGGCGTCTTAGTAATTGCGGCTTGGCCTATCACCTGGCCGACGGATGGCACTAATCTCGTCCTGCCTGAAGGCCGCATTTCCACGGTAAAGCCCGCCAGTCCGGCTGCTCAAGCCGGACTTCAATCGGGCGATGTGATCCTGGCCATCAACAATCGCCCTCTGGCAAATACGCCTCTGTATGCCGGTTATCAGAGTGGCCAACAAGTGGTCTTGACGGTACAGCGCAATGACCTTGTCCGCTCTGTGCATGTCGGATTGGTCGCTCCTCCCCCATTAGATCTTTTATGGCGGATCGTGCCGATCCTGGTTGGCTTATCTTTTTGGGGGGTGGGTTTGTTTGTCTTTGGGCTGGGACCACTCAAGCCGGTGTGTCAGGCCTTTTTCCTATTTGGTCAGGCGACTGCTCTGGTATTGGCCACCGGTCAGCTTTCGGCTGTAAACCTCGGCCATTGGGCCATGCCTTTATTCTACTTGTTGCTACTGGCCCTGCCTCCCTTACTAGTTGATCTGTACATGACCTTTGCTTGGCCCCATAGTTCACTGGTCAAAATCGTTTCAAGGGGTTTGATGGTTCTGAGTGGGGTACTGGCGTTGCTGCTCGTGCGCGACTTTATAACAGCGAGAAGTGGAGATGTATCCGAGTGGCGGTCAGTGGCCCGTGCTTACCCCGGGGTGATTTTGGCAGGGGTTATGTTGGGCCTGGTTCGTGCCTATGTGACGGTTTCCAAGGCCGACCTGCGCCGGCGTATTCGTGCGATCGCCTTTGGTACCGTTATGGGTTTTGCTCCGCTCGTATTACTTTCGATATTGCCAGACATCCTCAATTTACCGGGGCTGCCGCGTACACCTTATCAGGTAACATTCCTCTTCCTGGTAATCGTCCCGATTACGCATGCGTATGCCATTGTGGCCTACGATTTGGCTCCGTTCGAGCGATTGTTCAATCGCAGTCTGGTCGTTTTCTTGCTTAGTCTGCTCTGGGCAGCGTTATATTTGGTCGGCGTTGAACTGGTCTTGGTTTTAACGCCTGACGTTTCGTTGTTAGCGCCAGTCGTTGGCGGCCTGGTGACGGTTCTCCTCATTATATTCATGGAGCCGTTCAAGGTGCGCTTGCAGCGGTTTGTCGATCGTCTCTTTTACGGGGGTTGGTATGACTATCGGTCAGTAGTCAGCCGTATCAGTTCTTCCTTGGCCGCTATACTCACTCCCGAAGAATAAACCCATCAGTTGATTCAACCTTTGGTAGATGCGCTGCGTCTCCAAGGGGGCGCTTTGTATCTTGCCGGGCCAGATCCAGAAGGAGATCTGATTTTGCAGACGAGTCTGGGGTTGCTGCTGCCGAAGCGATTGATGAAGAGTAATCCGCTAGTGACCTGGCTGACCCAACACGGCGCCTTGATAAGTGCGCGTCTCCTGGCTATGCAGCTCGGCCTGCAAAGTATTAGCCAGGCCTGGCTAGATTCTGAAGCCATACCCTGCGATGAGACGCACCTATCTTTCTTACTTCCACTGGTTCGCGAGGGACGTTTGTTGGGAGTGTTGTTATTGGGCGAGAGACGTGACGACGACTTTGGCGAGCCAGCTGAACACGACATTTTGATGACCCTGGTGGGGCCAGCCACGCTGGCCGTGCACAACGTTTTACTCGTGTCCGATCTGCGTCATACGCTGAGCGATCTGGAGATCGCGCGTGATGCTTTGCAACAGGCCCATCGTCAGATCTTAGGGGCCCGTGAGGATGAACGCGCCCGCCTTGCTTGGGATTTGCACGATGGGCCGGTCCAAGATGTCATTGCACTGGGTTACCGATTGTTTAATAGCCGGATCCGAGCTCACGAGTTGTCACCTGAGCTTGCCCTGGAAATTGAGACTGCGCGCCAAGAAGCGAATCGGCTGTCGATCGTTTTGCGTAACGTCTGCACAGAGCTGCGTTCGGAAGTACTCGACCTCGGTGGTTTGGGGCCTGAAATCCGACGTCATGCTTATGATGTCCAGCACCAGGCCGGGTTGAAGATCGAACTCGATGCGCCCCGCTTCGGCCCCAAGTTGGCCGATCCCTTGGGGATTACCTTGTTTCGAATATATCGTGAAGCCATCAGCAATGTTATTCGGCATGCGCAGGCCTCAACTGCGCACGTGCACTTCCACTTAGATGATAGGGGAAGTTATGAGTTAGTCGTGCGTGACAATGGGCAGGGCTTTACGGTGCCTGCGAATCTGGACGCGTTGGCTCGTGCCCAACACTTTGGCCTATTCGATGCGCGCGAACGAATAACAGCAGTGGGAGGACACTTTAGTGTTCAATCCGATCCGCAATATGGTACGACCATCAAGGCGTGGGGACGTATTGAGGATGTAGTTCCCTGACCGCTGCGTATTTCAAGGTGAAGAATAAGGCGGCCAGGATCCTCTGAAAAGCACTGACCTTCCTAATACGAAGGTCGCCTCCAGATTTTTTATTCGGACATTATCCTGTTATCCCCCATCCTCGGCCTGAATAAAGGGCAGCGGTGTAGCCCATTCCCATGAGGCCCCGTTCGTCTCGGCTTGACCCAGGAGGATGGCGAGTAAATCCTCCGGAGAGTGCGTCAATAACGGCTGCAGTCGTTTCAGCATTTGCTGTTCGGCCTCATCGAAGTTTAAAGAGGAGCTGCCGTTCAAATTATGGAAGAGGCTCTCAACTGGATTCATTCCTTTACCCTCCTTGCTTCATCTTCAAATTGGAAGCTGCCCTTGATTTTGAAGCAATCATTCCCTGATCAAGAGTATCCCTTCAAATGGCGAATCTGCCAAGATCAGCCAGATGATCTGAGCCAATCTTTAGAGATTCCTCAAGACTCACCATTACACGGCTAAATCGACTGCCGTAATCCGGATCTCGCTCGTATAAAGCTGATTCGCGGCATCCGGCAACCAGATATGTTGGAGGTCGGGCAGCATCTCGGTGACAGAAATCTGTGTATGAGCTGGATCGGCTTCCAAATTGCGCCGGATGGCCTTAGCGAGAATGTTGACCAAAACCGGGCTGGCAAAATCAATGTAGAGCGGTTTCCTTTCCGTGGACAATTTGACAAACACAAAGCGAGGCAGTCCCTGCGTCCGGACCCAGCGCCGTAAAGCCACAAAGCGATCCGCCTCGTCCTTCTGCCGAGCGAACGTCAGCGCTTCAGCGGCAAAGTTCCAGGTTTCGCGGTTGACGACGAGCCGATCAATTGTGATACGCGGC
>JAUQXC010000711.1 GCA_030834825.1 Thermoflexales bacterium | reverse complement strand
TATCAGCGCCAGCTTCAAGTGCAATTTGATAACCGAGTGCTGACAGCAGCCATGGATTTGTACAACACTATCCGCAACGCTCTAGGGTGTGGGCTGGCATCGTTCGAAGCCACTGCCATGACTGAAATGAAGGCGCTGCGGCAATGGCGAGATACGCTGATGGATACAGAGCGACTGCTGGCGGAGGATCCCACCCCGATTTCTGTGGCGCTACCGTATGGTGAGAGATCAGCGATCGGACCGGAACAGTATGCCTCTTATCTTCAGTCTATAGCATGGTCACCTGATACGCTCGCGGCCGAGTTTTTGGTCACTATGCGTCAGGATCCGACATGGGACTGGCGGCAGGTCGAAGCAGAAGCACTCGCAGACCGAATGCGAGACTTTTGCGAATACGGGTTTAAACGGACCTTTCGGCAGTCAGATCTCGACATCGCCGGCAGAATACAACAGGCGCTTCAAGGCCAGGAAGCCGGTTTAAAGTCAGTGATCCGCCAGCTTCGGGAGCGCTCTGAACCACTTATCCGCCGCAAGCGAGGTTTGTACATGGGGAGCGAATCCCGGCGCCGTTTTCTTCTGGTGCAAGAAATTCGAGGGAATCCTCTGGTCAGAGCAGCAGAAGGCGAAGGCTTGGCACCCATCGAAGGCGGGGTGTCTTCGTACTTAGCCGTGGCGCAAGTGGAACTCGGCGTTGCCATTCCTGACTTGTTAGCAATTCCCAGGCTCTTCAGTGCTTACCAAGCCTTAGCCGACAAGAGGATTGCACATGGGGAGCCGAGGTGGGCCGATTTGCCAGAGTTGGAAGACCAGACAATAGTTGATGAGTCGTAACGATTCGAGTAATTGCGCACCCGCCACAACAGGTGGCGGGCAGGGAGATAACTGTGTTTGCGCTGTACACTATGGGTTACCTGCTCCTTTTCAGTATCCTTTGGGTTTGGCCCGTGCCTGTGAATGCAACGCTTGAGGCGAGGTTCCCAGGTGTCAGCCAGGAAACTTGGTTTGCGGCTTGGTTACTGCTGTACATGGCTGGCTATCTGGTTTTGCGTTTGATTCTGTTATATGCGATGCCCCGGCTAATTGGAGTCCGCCAGGATGAATGGCGCATCCGGTTGGCCGACCTGGAACGCAAATTGCAGCCGCCTTTTATGGGCTGGTTTGATGTAACTCTCGAGACGATCTTGATCCTGGTGAGCCTGTATCTATTCCTGGACAATCACGGCAGCACTGGAACACGGGTTGTGGTGACTGTGGCTTGCCTGGCTTATGGGATAGCACTGTTGCGCAACTGGAGAGCCGTACACACGCCTGGCCCAGTGATAAACCTCACAGCCATTCCAGGCCCTGGTGCCTGTCAAGTCTCTCTCAGTTGGAACAACCCCCCTGATCCGGGATTCGCCGGAGTCTCCGTGCGTCGGGGACGAGATAGCACTGGCGGTACCCATACTTGGCAAGAGGTCTATCACGGCCATTCTGAATCTTGCCGAGACGAAGATTGCGAAGCTGGAGCAACGTACCAATATGCCGTTTTCTGCCTCAATGGACGTGGTTCGCTCACCAATCATACGATTTGTGCGGGTGCTACTTTCTCCTTACCCCCCGATCCTCTCCATATTGTGACGCGCTCTGCCGACCACGATATCGAACTGCAGTGGGAACTTCCAGCCGCGGAACAAGGTGGTCTGCCTGTGCAGGGCACTTTGGTACATAGGCGGATTGATCATACTCCCACTTCTAGCTGTGACGGCGAAGAGGTCTACCATGGTGAACAAGCATGGTGCCGGGATATAGACCTCCAGCCAGCGACTGTGTATTATTATCGTTTGTTTAGCTTTGACGTCAGTGGTCAGACCTCACCGGGGATCAGCGTCCAAGTCCCTACACAGGCTCCATCCGTGACGGCGCTGCGCATCTGGATCGAGCGTGGACGTGTCCGCATGGCCTGGCGGAATCCGGCTGGACCGGAGCCCGAGTTGATCATCGTACGCAAGGTCGGAGCTGATCCCCAGGCACGAGACGATGGTGATGTTTTCGAAACACATGGAACCAGTTGGATGGATGAGACAGCCGAGGTCTCGACCACGTATCACTATGGAGTTTATACGAGATATCCAGGTGCCGTATACGGAGAAGGTAGATTTAGCCGTATCACGACTCCGCCCCCAGCGCCGCTCATCGAGAATTTCGAGGCAAGTGCCGAACGCACGCGCGTCGAAGTGCGCTGGCGGTGGCCCGTGGCACCAGGATTGGGCGGTGTCCATATTCGGCGCACTCGGAACGGATCGGCTCCATCTCCAGAGGCGGGCGAGTTCGTGTACGAAGGCCGTGAGCGAAACCAGATCGTGAATGGCAACTTGGAACCTGATACCGAGTATGTTTACACGGCCTTCTCCTACGACAACTCGGCACCCCCACGCTACAACCCGCGAAGTCTCTCGATTGCCGTACACACAGTTCCCGGGCCACAGCCAGTCGTTCTTAATTTACCGCAGGTTGAGGCAACAGCGCGCCAGATTATCTTGATGTGGACTCGCGGGGACGCCACCGCCCCATATGTGCACCTACGTCGCTGGGAGAACAATGCTCCCGCCAGTACCAGCTATGCAGAACCAGGAGGAAATCTCTTGTGCCAGGGAGAGGAAGTGCGCTACGTGGACAAGGATCTGATGCCAGGCCACATCTATTACTATGTCGCGTATGCTGTGGACCGCGATGGGTGCGCCTCAGTGGGAGTGATGCGTGAAGTTCACACCCCACCGAGTTGGAACATTACGGTAAGACTTATTGATCAGGTTGCCAGTGAGCAGCATCAAGTTTCTCTTCCCGAGTCTATACCTCTAGACAGAGTGCTGAGCGAGTTATTAAGGCGGTTTGGACGTGGCGAAGTAACACACATTCGGTTGCACAACGGGAGCCGCAACTATGACTACCGGCTGGATGCTTCGCTTCATGATCAGGGTACGCAGCCAGGCGATGAGTTGGTTCTGGATTATGCGCGCGTCCAGAACTGAGCTTAAAAAGGCTCCAGCCTTGTGAGAGCGAACATGACTGTTGCGAGAGCTGATGACCGCCAGGATCCAAATGATATGATTGTGATCCTCCCTGAGGATCTGGCAACTCATGATATTGTGCTGGATACTATTTCCTCGCCCGTTCTGGTCATTGAGCCACCTGCTTCTGATCAGACGATGACAGTCATTTTGCCCTGTGAGATCGCCGAACCAAAGCCTAACTATGTAATTTCCGTCGGCGATTTGATCACCGCCACGATCGTGCGGGAACCGCTCGATGGAGCGCAGGTAGGATTACATCCAGTGGCAATTCGGGGAGAGGCAGAGCCCAATTCCGTCTTGGCACTTGAGGTAGGAGGATTCCGAGCCGAGACCCGAGCAGTGCCCGATGGAGTTTTCGTCTTCGAGGGCGTCCAACTGCATGATGGCTGGAACGACATTCGCATCGAGTCGGTGACCTATCCAGGTTTTGCCAGATGCCAGGCGGCCATCCAGATTTATCGCCAGGAACACCCGTTGTTGTTCGTGGGACGCATTGATCCTTATTCCCGGAGCTATATGACGGCGCAGGACGACGTCGTCCGATGCAGACGATGCGGCAACTTTGCACGCTTGGATTCCTGGATGGCTCTACCCGGTTGCCCGATCTGGGAGTGCGGGAACCGAAACGTGACCGCACACTGGACGCATGATGATCCTGAATTCTACAAGGACGAGTCGGGCCTGGATCTATAGGAGGCATATATGACCATGGAGCCATGGCGAATATTCGCCGGCTTGCGGGATCCATATTCTCAAAAGTTGCTCAATGCCACCGATCCGGTCGTGCGCTGCCAAAAGTGTGGCACCTTTGCCCGGTTAGACTCGTGGCAGAATCTGTCGGGCTGCGCCATTTGGGGTTGTCAGGGCAAAGAGTACTGGTCCGTTTCTGATGCCGAGTTTTATGCCGACATTGAGCACGAATCTGCTGTGGGAGGTTCGGTGAACACCTCGGACGGTAATTCCCAACTTTCTGTCCATGTGTTAAAGGATGAAGAAGCGATTCAAGATCGTTATACTCGCATTCGGCAACTCGGCTGGGATCTCGAACGTCTTCAGAATGCTTCTGCTCTGGTGGTAGGTGCAGGCGCCTTGGGCAACGAAGTGCTCAAGAACCTGGCTTTGTTGGGGTGGGGACACATTATTGTGGTCGATATGGATACCATTGAGGACAGTAACCTGGCAAGGTCCGTGCTGTTTCGACAAGAGGACGTCGTGGACCAGAGCTATAAGGCGGAGGTAGCCGCACGCCGAGTGCGCGAGATCAATTCTGACGTAAATATCCTGCCGATCGTCGGCACGGTTCAGGATAATATCGGCCTCGGTGTTTTTCGCCGAGTGGACCTGGTGTTCGGCTGCCTCGATAACCAACAGGCACGGCTGGATGTAAGCAAAGCCTGTTGGCGTACGCTCACGCCGTACGTGGATGCCGGGCTCGATGGTCTCAACGGCGATGTCTATACTTTTGTGCCGCCTTATACGGCATGCTATGGTTGTACGGTCTCTCAGGCAGATCGCCACAAAGCACGAGAACGCCATCCTTGTCTCAGAGTCAAGCTGGGCGGCTCCAAGCCGGTGATACCCACGGCACCAACCATGTCCTCCCTGATGGCTGGCTGGCAGACACAAATTGCTGTCAAGTATTTGCACGGGCGACCTCTACCAGCCGGTCAGCGTATAGCAGTCTTTGGGGCTACTGACGAAGTCGAGCGTTACCAAGTCGCGGCGGATCCCAATTGCCCGGATCACAATCTAGCGGATGTTATCTCTGAAGAGGATATTGTGGAATTGCCGTGCAGCGCGGCTGGCATCACGCTCCGAGAACTCGTGCTCTTGACACGCAACGATTTAGGAATGGGGATCGAGTCGACTCTCGTGTTCGATTTTGATCTCCTCCTGTCGGGCCAATGCCAGCACTGCAACACTCGCAAGGAATTCTATCGTCGCCTCAGCTCAGTCGAACTCAAGGAAATTGTATGCTCGAGCTGTGGGAACCTGATGCACCTGGAAACTGCATACCAGTTCGACGGCACAGAGCCTTACGCCAACCGGACGCTGGCCGAATTGGGCGTGCCACCACTTCATATACTCATCACCCGGAACTGGCCCCACCGTCTCTACAAGTTTATTGAGTTGACCGGCGACTCACACGTTTTTTTTGATCAACGACGAAAAAGTAATCCGAAGTTCTCGCCATTCAGATTGTCACTCGACGGCCGAGAACCTCAACGTGAATGGTTGCCCACGCGGATTCCGGTCCGGGAGATTATGAATTGGCGTGCGGAGGATTGGGATCTGAAGACTGTGGCCGATCGGAAGCAGTGGACCATGACCAACTTGACACAAGGCTTTGCCTATGAACCAGAGGCTTCCCTTGCCGGTCAGGACACACACCCCGACGACTTGATCCGAATTGAGGTACTGTCCTCAAGTCTGGCAGAGACGGAACCTGCGCCCATCGAGATCGATCTGGAGTGAGTTGCGATGAATATGGATATCGAGATCCCAGAACTGGAGTATCACCCTCTCACGTTGCACGACAATGTACTGCCTTTCGTGGATGCTGCTGTCCTCCATCTCACCCAGACCGGATCATTTCAGGCGGGACAGCCTCTGGTATTTATAACCGAATCCGCCCTGCGGACAATGGAGACACATACCCGGAGCAACACTGGGCGCGAGTTAGGGGGGCTTTTGGCCGGGAATTTCTGCATGCACGGCGATGTGCCTTTCACCTGGCTGCAGGTTGCACTGCCCGCAGAGAGAGCCGCAGGGAATCGGGGAAGCCTGTGTTTCACAATCGAAGCGATCGAGGAGATTGATCGCCAGCGCGAGGCTCTCTATCCTCACTTGCGGCAGGTGGGTTGGTATCACAGCCATCCAGGGCTTGGCGTGTTTATGTCGGGCACGGATCTTCACACCCATCGCACTGTGTTTAATGATGGACCGTTCGTGGCTTTTGTTCTTGACCCTGTCGGCCGCGCCAATGGGATGTTTGCTTGGATGAAGAACAGTGTTGCCGGGCCCCTGGCCTACTGGATTGCGACTTCATAGGAGGAAAGCGATCCCAGGCGCAGCATTGGCACGGGCTCGACGAACGATGCATGGGCTTCATTAGTATGCGCCTTCTGGTAGATCTTCCAGAAAGGAGGCTTTATCTGATTCGAAATACGAGGATCGAATCTTGACCATTGAGACGACTAAACTATGTTCCAGGAGGAATCTAATGGCACAAATCAAGGTGCAGATCTATCAACCGGCTACCGGGAAAAGTGCAGATGTCCAGTTGCCGGATGACGCGCAGATTGTCCGCTTACTGCCCAGACTGGCCGAGAGACTCAAGATCGAAGCGCCAGCCAGCGGCGCTACGCAGTACAAGCTCTCTTACAAATGGCCGAACCCGCCCGATCCATTTGATCTCAAGGACGATGACACTCTTGCGGGAAAAGGGGTCAAAGAGGGCAGTCGATTGGTCTTGACGCACGAATTCAACGCCGGCTAATATCTGCATGTCGAGATGAGGGAGAGGGGCATGGCGCATCGATTCGTTCAAGATGTCGTTCCTCTCCCTACGTCTTGCCAGATAGGTGGTGCTGTTATCTTATGGACAAACTAAATAAAGTTCGTACAATTGTGCGCCCAGTCAAGCGTCCAAGGTATGCCTGATTGTACGAAGTCTAAGCGGCTTGTCTATTAGGAGAGCATGCTCGTCGTAGTATTTGAGCACTATTTGCCAGCCCAGTGAGGTCGAGCTCCGTGCGGGCCAATGACGATCTTTCCATAGTGGTGGATACATTAAGCCACATCTTGCCTGGCGAGATGCCCCTCCCTCTGTTTAAACCCATCATCAGGGGCGTTACACGTGTGCGCTCATTCAAATCGGTCGAGTGTAGTACATTGCTTGTATTCGTCTGGGCCGAGATCCTCGCTAATATTGTGGAGCATGGACGATCCGATCTGGTCAATGAGATCGGGGGCTGGTTACTCGGAGAATATGCCTCTGATGGCATTAATAAATTTGTTGTTATTGAGGCAAGTCTACCGGCACAGGGTGGCCGCAAGGGCCCCG
>JAUQXC010000710.1 GCA_030834825.1 Thermoflexales bacterium | reverse complement strand
CCTTGGCCCTCTTACGCAGCTGGACACATCAGAATTACTTTATACTCCTTCCCCCTACCGTTATGCAACGTTTTTTCGGCAATCTTTGTTACCGCTTTAGGCAATTGTCCAGCCTGGCAGGTCTATTTGATCGAGTCCTCTACTGGACCAAGATGAAAGATTGGTGAGAAGCACTGAGTGACCTCAACTCAAGAAGGTTTGGTCACAAACGGGTTTAAGTTTGGTCAGAATGACACCGGAGGTCTTGACATCCTAAATGACCGATCTTAGACTGAAGAGGTTGTGTGAAAAGGGCATGCACCTCAGCATACTGAGGCAATCTTCTCAGCGAAATACCTGCGTAGTGATATTAGTGATGCGGCTGGTCAACATGTGTGTCCTACCATAACTGCAGGAGTTTCTGTTATTCGAACAGATGCGCTAGATGATTACCTTCACTGAGTATCGGCTGGGGTCTGTTGCGTGTGCGAGGCAACGAGTGGGGTATTAAGCCAATCTTGGGGAGATGGCAGCCAGAGGATAGCAACATACTGATCCTTTAAGGAGCTAAGGAGTTGAATCTCCAGCCCTAGATGCCCAATGTCCATAAGAATGCCCTGCCTCACACCTGAGGTTGAGGCAATATAGACCATAGCTATTCGGGAGGAATGATGACGACGATTCGTGTTATCTTGGCCGACGACCATCCTATGGTTCGTGCAGGAATTCGTAGCGCCTTGACGCAGACGGAGAGTATTGAGGTTGTTGCCGAAGCCAGTAGCGGTCACGAGGCGCTGCGATTGATCAGACTGACTTGGCCCGATGTCATTCTACTTGACTGCCGGTTGCCAGGTGAGATCGACGGGCTGGATGTGGCCAAGTGTATCCAGACTGGGGGCTGGCCCATTCGGGTCGTGGCGCTTAGTGCTTTTGACGACGACATCTTAGTGCATAAGATGGTACGAGCTGGAGCAGTCGGCTATGTACTCAAGCAAGAAGCGTTGGAACGAGTCGTTGAAGCGATCCAGGCCGCTGCCCGAGGTGAAAACTGGTTCAGTGCACCGGTCACCGCCAAAATCACGGCCTGGGCACGAGGGGAACGACCAACTCAATTGACAGGACATGAATTGGATGTTATGCGCCTAGTCGTCTCAGGTAAAACAGATCGGCAGATCGGGCTGGAGTTGGGTTTGGCCGAGCGAACAGTGCGTTACCATTTGCGGAATATCTATGACAAGCTGGGAGTGAATACAAGAGCGGAGGCGGTTGCTCGAACAGTGCGCTTGGAACCCACATTTCTCATGGCCTAGGCGCGGAATAAATTTAAACAAGTGGACCTTCCGGCTCTAGCGCAAATTAACAGGCATGCATCCATTCTCTGCAACTTGACTGGGCTAACCTACCCACAGTCGGACCATATCGCTTTTCCGAAAAACATAACTTTTCGATAGCCGCATGATTTCCCCGCAATTAACGTGGCGAGTCGCAACGTTGAACTCGTAATAGGCTATTGCCTAAAGCGGTAACTAAAGATTGCCCCTCCAAACATTGTGCACCCCAGGCCAGAAGGAGTATAAATTAAGTCTGATGCGGGACTTTTGGTCTCGGTGCTCCATTCCAGATTAGTAACCGTGAGAAGGTCATGTGGCTGAATGCGATAGCAAGACAGCTCTGAATTATTTTATCGGCTTTTGAGGGGGGTGGCATTGTTGGACGGCGAAATCGTGGGGGTTATTGGCGCTGGTGTGATTGGCATCGGCGTGGCTCAAACCTTGGCACAGACGCAACATCACGTCATTCTTGCTGATGTCTCCAGCGAGGCCTTGGAACGAGCGAAAGTCGAAATCTACAACAATGTGCGTTTGGGGCGAATGTTTAGCAAGTCGACAGAGCAAACCGACCCCGATGACGTGCTAGCGCATATTACCCTGACCACCGACTATCACCCCTTGCAGGATGCCGCTCTCGTAGTCGAAAATGCCACCGAAAAGTGGATGGTCAAGCAGACGATCTACCCGCAATTGGATGCCTGTTGCCCCGAGTCGTGTGTGTTTATTGCCAATACATCCTGCTTTTCAATTACGCGTCTT
>JAUQXC010000709.1 GCA_030834825.1 Thermoflexales bacterium | reverse complement strand
GCCCTGTTTGTTGGCAGCAATCGTTTGAACCCAGGTCCGGGTTCGAAGGTTCAGCGGGTGAAAGGCATACACTTTGACGCCGCCTTCCAGATAGCGACACGTCCAGTCGATCGCCTGTAGCACGCCGTCCAAGACATTCAGCGGCCTGGGAAAATAACTCGGCGCAGGTGCGGTGGGGATCAGCCCTTGCTGCCGCAAGATTCGCGTGATGGTGGTCAGCGACGGGAGGTCCCCACCCAGCCATTCTAATTCGGGCTGAATGGCCCGCGGGCCATTCAGCCCGACGCGTTGCCGAACCAGCCGCCGCCGGGTGCGAACAATGGCCTGCACGAGCGGTGGGGCTGAGGCGGTTGGTTGATGATGCGGCCGTCGCGAGCGACTCTTGAGACCGGCGGCCCCGAATTGTTCGAAACGTTGTGACCATTTGCTGAACCAGGCTTTACTGCGCTGAACGACCTGAAGAACCTGGGCGACCGGTAAACCATGCAGATGTAATCGAATCGCCTTGCGGCGTAATCGAAGTTCGTGGTGCTCGTCCATGCTGCCTCCTTATGGGCAGTCAGCATGGCACAAAGTCTTTCAACTGATTTTGCCGAAGCAAGTGTTCACGATGTCTTGAGCCTCCTTTGAATTAAAACGGTTCACGATGTCCTGGGCCCTGACAACTAGTGATGATCTCACTTATTAGTGATATCGAAAGAACATAGCTTTGCTATGTATTTAGCATGTTCTTCATGCTATACTAACTGCCAAAGATCAATGATATTGAGGTGAGTTCATGGCAAAGAATCCTAAACATATGCAATGGCTAACAGACACCGGCCGAAAATTAAGAACATCTGATGGAAGGTATATTAAGGTGTGGGAATTTTGTCATCAACGTGACGATCAAATACTCTTAGACTGGGCAAAACATTTTCGGAATCAATACTGTCTTGATAATCAAATCGATCTACTACGACGTGGAACGGGTTTATCCCGCAAAGAATATTTAATTAACAGGAAATTTCCAGACGTTGCTGTTCCGCGTGCGCGTTATGCTAACAAGATCATTCGTAACGAGTCTGTCAAAGGTTCTGACATTGTTGGTTTCCAGTTCATAAAAAATGGCAAAACTTCTTTAAAGGATCTATTAGCTATTTTTGAGGTCAAGGCACAACTTACAGGAAAGAAAGCAAAGTGTAGATTACAGGAAGCCGTAGATGATTCTTGCAAAGATTTAACGAGAAAAGCGGATACCCTCAATGCAATAAAACAACGCCTTTTAGACGGCCAAAATAACGCAGCGGCTTCTCGTGTAGAGCGATTTCAAAATCCAGTTGATAAACCTTATCGTGATATTTCAGGTGCTGTCGCTATTTTCTCAGAACATTTATTTGATCCGCCCAAAAGCTGAATCTTTACCCGGCTTATTTCTCAGAAACTTATCGAGTTGCTATTGCGTAACTGTCGCTAACTGCCACCCGCTGTGCTAAGCGGCCCCCTCCCTGCGCCGGAAACAGCACCGGCGTCTGCGACCTCCCCCGTGATGGCGCCAAGCGGCCCACCAACGCAAAGCGTCGGACACACTGCACTGCGCGAGCGCAGCGAGTGCATGTGTGGGCAAAAGCACATCACAGGGGAGGGGATCGGCGCTCCCCCTGTCGAGCGTAGTTTGCTCGACGGGGAGAGTTGGAGGGGGGCCGAAACTATTCAATCAACCGAAAATCGGCTAGGATTGATTGGTAGAAACTGTCCATCTGTTCGTGATCGGCGGGCGAGAACGTCAGGTCATAGAACTTGCCGTTGTGCAGAAAGAGCACGCGGCGCAGCAAGTCTTGACCGGGTACATTGTCCAGCACGATGGCGTCTGTGCCAGCCACCTGCGCGGTCGATTGCTTGATATCGAATCCGGGCATAGAGGCCACCATATCCGCGGCGAATTCCTCCAGCGTGCGCGGCCCGGCACCCAGCATCGACAGCATCAGGCGCGGCTCGGTGACATTCAGCAGCGAATCTTTGGCGATGACGAGCTCATTGGGGTTCGGATCGAACACTGTGTAGTCCGCCGGAATCAACAGGCAGATACCGCGCCGCGCATCGACCAGGCGTTTGGACTCAGCACTGGCTTCAGGGCACTTGGCGAGTGCTTCAGGTGCTAGGTTCGCCACCGCGGCTTCGTTCCACAGGCGCGCCCAGACGTTCATCGCCCAGACATTCACTTCGGCCTGCTCGGCTTCGCTCAGCGCCTGCCTGCCCTGACCCGTCACGTAGTTAGAATCGATGGACAACGGCGCGCGTTGATAGATCCATTCGTCGAGCGACGTGAGCTCAGCGGGCGTCAACCAACCGCCGGCTGTCTCCATGACATCGCCGCCTTCGCACATCCGCTCTTCGGCATACGCATAACCATAGCTCATTACTGTGAGGTGCGTGCAGACGTTCTTCTGACTGTAATCTTGTCCCAGATGCCAGCTCAGTACCGTGTTGGCCGCAGCGCTGGCTGTGCCACTGGCTAACTCCGCATGTCGAGCGCGTGCCCAGGCCAGGATGGCGCGCTGCCACGCTTCGCTGGATTCCAGTCCCATACCTTCAAAGGTGATGGTTTCCGTTGCGGTCTCATAGACGAAGGGCGCAAAACGATCGCGCAGCTGCTCCCATTCAAGATAGGTGGCCTTGCCCATATCCTTGTCGGTGGCGGTGCCATCGCATGCACCTAACATCGCCGTGACGGGCGTGCCCAGCCGCAGGATGGCGCACTTTGAAGTATCAGCGCCCCCCGATTCGGTCGGGTCGAGGACCTCGGCGGGGCCGCGATATTCCATTCCGGCCAGGCTTTCACCACCGGCTGCTTCCATCGTCACCATTTGCGCCCAGCGGGTGATCAGCTGTTGATCGGCTTCGCTGGCCGGGGTGGAACCTGTACCCGTAAAGCGCACACTTCCGAACTCGTTGTTCGCCTCGAACGAGTCATACTTGGCCGCCAGGTCTTGCAGCACGCTCTGGCGGGCCTCGGTCACAAACTTGCCGCCGATCTTGTTCTGCCCATAGCATGGTCCAAAGGCGACACCATTTACGCCGATCAGCGACTCATAGCAACTTCCGTTATCGACGGTTCCATTCCAGGCGATGATGGCCTGACCCACGGCGGGTGCGGGTGCGGCGGCCACGCGCATCTGCGAGCCGCCTTCGTCGGTGTGAACCACATACGTCTCTCCCGCCACATCGAATGTGATCTTGTAGCCCGGTGTGATGACGGCGGCGCAGGATTCATTCGCCTGACCCAATCTCAAACAGGAATCTGAGAACTCTACTTTTTCAACGCTGATGACCTTGATCGTAGCCGGATCGATCTGCATTTGTTTGGCCAGCAGCTGCCGGATATTTTCAACGGCGGGCACGGTGGCCGGCTCGATCGTTGGTATCGGTGTCGCAAGCGGTGATTGAGGCGGTGTCCCAACGGGTGCCGGGGTTGAGATCGGAACTGGCCGCGCGGCCGGGGCACAGGCGGCCAACACTAGCAGCATGACTAACCCTAACGCTATTGCACGGTACTTCCCGCTAATATTTTTCTGTTGCATCATAGCCCTCCCTTGTGGCTTCATCGATTAGAACGTCGCCGGGCGCGCTAAAGTTCCCCCGTTGTGCGAGTTAGGGTTTGGTCAAGCGCCATGCCGGCGTGCGATATAATTGATTTATATGACACCTTTAGCCAGCCCGCCGGAATTGGAACGTCGCAGCCGCGAACTGACGATCTTGAAGGCCATCGCCGAGGCCCTGAACCGCGAAGTCGATCTCACGCGCGCTCTGCAGGTCGCCCTGGCACAAGTGGTGAAGCTGTTCGATCTCCGCACGGGTTGGATCTGGCTGCTGCGCGCAGACAACGGCGAACCTTATCTGGCGGCGGCACAAAACCTGCCGCCGGCGCTGGCCGACAATCCCCGGCGCATGGAGGGTTCGTGTTATTGCCTCGATCTGTTTCGCCTCGGCGATCTGGCAGGCGCCGCGAACGTCAACATCATCACCTGCTCGCGCTTGAAGAACCTCCTCGACGGCACAGACGGATTGCAATCCCATGCCAGCGTTCCCTTGTCGGCACATGGCAAGCGACTCGGCGTCTTGAACGTCGTCAGCAGCGATTGGCGCGAACTGTCCGCTGAGAATTTGCGTCTGTTGTACACCGTCGGCGATCTGATTGGCATCGCCATCGAACGCGCGCGCCTGTTTACAACCAGCACGCAGATCGGCGCGTTGGAAGAACGCAATCGCCTGGCGCGTGAGATTCATGACACATTGGTGCAGGGCCTGGCCGGCATCATCATGCAGTTGGAGACGGCCGATGCGTTCCTGGAAAGCGCTCAGGCCGATCGGGGCCAGGCTGCGCTCAGGCAAGCGCTCGCCCTGGCACGCTCGAACCTCGACGAGGCTCGTCGATCAGTGCTGGACCTGCGCGCGGCTCCGCTGGAGGGCCGCTCGCTCGATAAAGCGTTGGAAGCACTGGTGCACGATCGGCAAGCGGCCGCGAACGTGAAGATCGCGTTTGAGACCAGCGGCAGCCGGCCATTGCCGGCGCGGATCGAAGCCGGCTTGTATCGCATCGCGCAGGAAGCATTGACCAATCTGGTGCAGCATGCGCGAGCGCGTCACGCGACGGTGCGCTGGCTGACGACGCCTCAGTACACGCAATTGATCGTCGAGGATGACGGCGTAGGGTTTG
>JAUQXC010000708.1 GCA_030834825.1 Thermoflexales bacterium | reverse complement strand
CGAATCGCTGGAGCTGTTTTTCACAAAAGGCCACTTGCTGATCGCGGCCTGTGCGCTTAAAATTCGTCCATGATAGTAGCCGCACGTTGGATACCCTCCGATCAGCTTCGCCCTGGGCAGCCCTTCATCCCCTGGACGGTACGTTCGGCTCTGCCACCCCATCAAGCCTTCCTCTTTCTCGCCCACTGTTGGGTTGTCTGGTTCTCCGCCGACGCCGCATGACTCTTTGAACACCAGCCCGTGATCTCAGCACGCCTGGCCGCTTGTCCGTCACGACTGATCAACCATCGACCACTTCTTCAAGGGGGATTCATGACTCTCACTCGCACACGCACCAAAGAGTTGTTTCAACGCGCCAAGAAGTGTTTTCCATACGGTGTCAATTCCAACTTTCGCTACTGGGGTGAAGAAGACACCAATATCTTCATTCGCGGCGAGAAGTGCTATGTGTTCGATGCCGATGAAAACTGTTACATCGATTACCGCCTGGGCTTCGGTCCGATTATCCTGGGGCACGGCTATCCCGCCGTGGTCGAGCGCGTGATCAGCGCGATCAAGGATGGCAGCGTGTACGCCGGAACGCATCCGCTGGAAATCAGCGTCGGCGAACGCATCAAGCGCCTGACCGGGCTGGACAAGGTGCGCTACGCCAATTCGGGCACAGAGGCGACGATGCATGCGTTGCGCATCGCGCGGGCGCATACGAACCGGGAGAAGTTCATCAAGTTCGAAGGCACCTATCACGGCATGTACGATTACGCGCTGTTCTCCACCACAATCGGCCAGGCGCGCTCCATGGGCTCGCGCCGCAGTCCCATCCGCATCGCCTCAAGCAGTGGCATTCCCTATGGCGTCGGCGAATACGTCTTCACGCTGCCATACAACGACCTGGAAATGCTGCGCCGCACGGTAAAGGGCCGCTGGGGTGAGATCGCCGCGATCCTGGTGGAACCGTTGATGGGCAATAACGCTTCGGTCATGCCGGAGCCGGGCTTCCTGGAATTGATGCGCGAATTGTGCAGCGAGTACGGCATCGTGTTGATCGTGGATGAAGTCAAGACGGGGTTTCGTATCGCCAACGGCGGCGCACAGCAGTACTTCCACATCAAGGCCGATCTGGCGACCTATGCCAAATCGATCGCGAATGGGTTTCCCCTGGCGGCCATTGCCGGCACCGACGAGATCATGAGTGTGATTCAACCCGGGCGCGTCGCCGTCGGCGGCACTTACTGCGGCAACATTCCCGGCACGGCCGCCGCAGATGCCACGCTGGAATTACTGGAAACCCAACCGGTGTTGGAGACGCTCGCCAAACGCGGCCGGCGGCTGATGGACGGCATTGATAAAGTGTTGACCGAAGCCAACATTCCGCACGCGCTGATGGGGCCGCCGCAGATGTTCGGCTTTGTGCTGGGCATCGATAAAGCGCCGACGAACTATCGGGACGCGCTGGATACCAACATGAGGTTATACGAGCACATCATGTGGGAGATGATTCAACGGGGTGTCATGCCGGAACCGGATAATCGCGAGCCGTGGTTCCTGTGTTACGATCACACGGACGAAGTAATCGACGAAACACTGAACATCTTCTACGACGCCGTGAAAGCCGTGATCCGCAAAGGTGAGGTCACCCTGTAGCACTGGGCGACGGTTGTGATTAAAAGGAATTGGGCCAGATGCAATTTTGGCCCGGTTCCTCTTTTTTTGCCCAATTGACACTCCACGTTATAATGAGGCCCAACGAATGACGGTCCCAACACAGCCTGATTTCTAACAAATCCATACACCAAACCGCATCCCTTATGGAACCTTCTACAGCCCCGATCGACGTCACTGCCCCAACGGAAAGTGCACCGATGCCGTCGCCGGCGACCGCGCGATCAAACGCCACCCAAAACCGCACACTCGAACGGACACATTTGCTGGCCTGGTTTATCAGCAGCGCCGTGATTCTCAATCTGGCGGCCCGCATTCTGGAGGCCGGTCAAGAAGCCGAATTCGTGCAGCTCACCGCCTGGCTTACGGTGACCAGCATCCTGCTCCTGCTGGCTGGAAGCGTCGCCCTGATCGCGACCGGGCACAGAGCCTTCGTGTGGCCACGTTGGCTGTGGCAATTCAGCGGATTGGGTGTGGCCGCCCTCCTGTCGCTCATTGCCACGCAGGTGAGCTTTCGCTCTCCCGATCCGGCCGTGACCTGGTATCAAACGATTCCGCTCTGGATCAGCGCAGTGGCCGTGGCGCTGCTGGTTGCGTGGCCGCGTCGTGGAACGCCACTTACCGTTGAAGCGACACCGCGCTGGGAATGGATTGCCTTGCTGGGCATACTGGCATTCGCGTTCTTGCTCCGCGTCGTGGACCTGCACGGTCTACCGTGCGTGCTCATGGGCGACGAGAGCAAGTTTGCGTTGCAGGCGCGCGCCTTTAATCAGGGATCGTTGTACCAGCCCTTTCAAACGGCGTTGGACGGGCACTGGGGTTTGTGGTTTATGGTGCTCGGTACATTCACGCGCCTGTTCGGTGAAACGACGGAAGCGCTTCGCCTGCAAGCCGCGATCTTCGGCACCTTGAGCATTCTGGCGACCTATGCCTTGACGCGGTTGTTGTGGGGGCGCCGTCCGGCGCTCATCGCGGCGGCGTTGTTGGCCACGTATCACTTTCACATTCACTTCAGCCGCAACGCCATGAACAACATCTACGATGCGCTGTTCTCGATGTTGATTTTTGGCCTATTCTGGCTGGGCTGGTCGCGCCCTGCGATCCGCTGGCCGTGGTTGTTGGGTGGCCTGGCCCTGGGACTGGCGCAGTATTTCTACATTGGCGGGCGCGTCATTCCCGTAGGGCTGGCACTGTTGGGTGTATTCTGGTTGATCACCGATCGGGCCTGCGTCAAAGCGCAGGCGCGCAACATTGCGCTGGCGATTGGCGTCTTGGCCGTCGTCGTCATGCCCATCGCTTACTTCGCGCCGGTGCGCTTCAATGAGTACATGACGCGCTTCAATCAGACCAACATCCTGCGCAACGGTTGGCTGGAAAAAGCCATGCAAGCCCAACAGGCCGATATGCTGACGGTGCTGGGTCAACAACTGCGCGAGACCGTCCAGGTATTTGTAACCGGGCCAGATAGTTTGTTTTATGAGGGCCAGTCATTGTTGACACCCATCATGAGCGTGTTGACTTGCTTGGGCCTGTTGTATCTGTTTTGGCGCATTAAAGAAGGCCGGGCTTTTTACTTAGTGACCTCGCTCAGCTTGATCCTGTTGATCGGCGGCGTCTTTACGCTCAGCCCGCTGGACGGCGCGCACCACTTCGTCGGAGCCGCGCCGCTGATCTACATCACTATCGCCGTGTTCATCGATCGGATCTGGGCCTGGGCTGGGCAGCGCTGGCCTGCCCGCCAGCCCGTGTGGACCGTCATCGGTTCCGTGCTTATTGCCGCATTGATGTTGGGTGATGCCTACTATTACTTTGGCAGCTTCGCAGCGAACCGGCCGACCTTCAGCGCCGACGCCGAGCCGGCCATGCGGATGGGCGAGTATTTGCACGAGCTGGAGCAACGTCCCGCAACACACAGTGTGATTTGTGTCCGCGCACCCGATTTGTGGTGTAACCACAATACGGTGATCTTTTTAGCGCCACGCTTAGGTCCCCAGGCGCGCGACCTCACCGAGCCACCGCGTGATAGCGATCTGGTGGCGCCACCCGATCAAGAACTCATCGTGATCGTTGCGCCGAACTTGCCCGACGATCTGGCTGTGGTGCAGGCGCACTTTCCCAATAGCTCACCGCACTATCACTACGGCATCGACGGCAATTGGCTGTTCACTTCATTTGAAATTCCCGCCACGCCACACTAAGCGCAGTCCCGTAAGTTCTGCAGCAGGTGGGTAGGTCAGTCACACCCGCGCATGCGGGTGTCTCGTTATCAATCTGCTAGACATTGGAATGGTCCCATGGTTTCTGAACTCAGCGCCGATGATTGAAAGTAATACACTGGTTCTATTGATTATCTATTT
>JAUQXC010000707.1 GCA_030834825.1 Thermoflexales bacterium | reverse complement strand
CATGCGTGAGCGCTGGGGCACTCACAGCGTCATCGTGCTGCCGGACACCTCTCAGGATAGCCGCTGGCTGGACATTCCGGAGTTCAACTTCATCCGTTCCGCCATCCTGGTGTGGCTGCGTGTGAAACAGCGGATGTTTGGCATGCTCATGGTCTACAGCCGCACGGTCAATGCCTACAACGAAAGCAGCAGCGAAACGGTGACCGCCTTTGCCAATCAAGCCGCGATCGCCATTGAAAACGCGCAACTCTCTGAGGCCATTCGCCAGTATGCCGCCCAGCTGCAGTTGCGCGTTAACGAGCGCACCGCCGAGCTTGAGCAAGAACGGCACCGCACGCAGGCTATTCTGGACGCTGCCGGCGAAGGCATTATTTTCACCGACACCCAGGGCATCATCGAATACATGAATCCCCAAATGGAACGGCTGACTGGATACAGCGCCAGCGAAGTGGTGGGCCAGACCCCCGGCTTGTGGCGTAGTGGGCTGACGCCGCCCGCCGTGTATGAAAACCTATGGAACACTATCCGGCGTGGTGAAGTCTGGCAGGGTGAGATGATCAATCGGCACCAGCTGGGCCGCCTGTATGACACGGCCTTAACCGTGGCGCCTTTGCTTGACGCCGATCAGTCCATTGTGGGCTATGTCGGCATTCAGCGGGACATCTCACATCAGAAAGAACTGGATCGCTTAAAAGATCAATTCGTGTCCAGTGTCAGCCACGAATTTCGCACGCCGCTGGCCAATATCAAGCTGTATCTGCGCTTGCTGGACAGCGGCCGTCCCGAGAAACGCGAGCAGTACATGCAGACGCTGCAACGCGAAACGGCTCGGCTGGAAAATCTCATTGAAGACCTGCTCTCACTCTCGCGGCTCGATCTGGATGCCATGCTCACCCGCAACAGGCCCACGGACTTGCATCCGCTCATCGCCGAGATCATCGCCGATCGCTCGGACCTGGCAGCCCGCCACGGGATTACATTGGACTATCTGCCCAAGGCCGACCTGCCGCTGGCGCTGGCCGAAGCCGGCATGTTTGCCCAGGTCATTACCAACCTGCTGAGTAATGCCATCAACTATACGCCACCTGGCGGCCTGGTGACGATCAGCACGGACCTGCGCACTGCTAATCGGCAGGAGTGGATCACGGTGAGCGTGCAGGATACCGGGTCAGGGATCGCGCCCGCCGATCGCCCGCACATCTTCAAACGATTCTATCGAGGCGAAGCCGCGCGCCAATCCAACGCACCCGGCACGGGATTAGGTTTAGCCATCTGCCAGCAGGTGGTGGAAAAGATGGAAGGCCAGCTCACGGTCGAGAGTGAACCGGGAGAAGGCGCAGCGTTTACCATCTGGTTGAGACCTGCCGCTGGCGGAGCGGGCGCCCATGGTCTACAGCGGCCTGAGCCAGATCGTGAATGAGGCACCCTGCCCTACTTCACTGTCAATCGTCAAGCGCCCACCGTGCCGATCGATGATCTCTTTGCCGATGGCCAGACCCAGCCCGGTACCCGGCGCCCGATAGTTACGCGCCGCGCGACCACGATAGAAACGCTCCCCCAGATGGGGCAGCTCATCAGCGGCAATGCCCAGCCCGGTGTCCTTCACCGTAATGGTTACCCACTCCCGATTGGCATAGCTGCACGACGCGGTGATACACGTGATGGTGCCACCCACCGGCGTGAAATTCAACGCATTCGATAATAGATTTGACAGGGCCTGCATCGCCAAGGTCAGATCCGCATGAACCGGTGGTAGTTTGGCTTGCAGCGCCTGCTGCAACGTCAAACCTCGATCCAGCGCTTCGGACCTACGCTCTAGAACGAGGGTCGCCACGAGCCGATTGACATCGGTCGGCGCAAAGTGGAACTCGGTCTTGCCCATATCCAGATGTGAAATATCCAGTAGATCTTCGATCATCTTGTTCAGGCGCACGGCTTCCTGACGCAGGGTCTGCATGTAGTCGGCGTGCTTCTCCGGCTTGCCGCGATCTAATAGATTGAGATACAGTTGAATATTGGCAATGGGTGTGCGCAGTTCATGACTGACCCGCGAGACAAACTGATCCTTGACCTGATCCGACGCCTTAAGTCGTTCGTAGGCGGCGCTCAATTCGTGCGTTCGTTCAGCCACCCGCTGCTCCAGCTCATCCGCATAATGCTGCACTTGATCGTACAGGCGCGCATTCTCAATCGCAATTGCGGCTTGATCGGCAAATGCCTGCAGCTGCTTGGCCTGTGCCCAAGTGAAAGCCTGGGGAGCAGCACTGGTCACTTGTAGAAAGCCGATGACCCGGCCTTTGACCCGGATGGGGGCGCCCGCATAAGATCTTTCCCAGGCCAGGGGGGGCAAGCGCAGCCAGCGAGGATCAGTGACCGTATCGGAAATAACCACGGACTGCCCGAATTGAGAAAGGGCATGCAGCACCGGGATTTCCTCGACCCTCAAGCGCAGTTCGCGCGCGATGTTGTCCAAACCACGCTCGGCATAACCCCGTGTACGGACCATGCGGGCCACACCACGATCGTCGATCAGCATGATACTCGCCACGTCATGCGGCGCCACACGGTCCATGGTATCCAGCACCCGATCAAGCACTTCGTCAAAGTGCAGCGTCTGATTCAGCACGGCCGCGCTGTCGTGCAGCGCTTCCGCCAGGCGGCGCTGATCACGCTCGGCCTCAAACAAACGCGCCTGCTCAATGCGCACGGCGATGAGGTTGGCGACCGTGAGCGTCAGATCGATGTCTTCCTGAGAGAATCGATGCGGCCCGTCAACCGAATCGCACCCGAACGTGCCGATGACCTCTCCCCGCACCACTAACGGCACAATCAAGATCGACTGCACCCGTCGCTGTCGCATCAATTCATGGATGCTTGCCGTGCGGGGATCATGTTGCGCATCTTCAATGGCCAGCGGCAAACCGGTGTCTAGAAGATACTGCATGGAAGCATTGCCTTCCACCGGGATCTCCACCCCAGACACGGGCGGACTACCCGAGGCGGGAACATCGGCTACAATGATCAGGTGCTGGCGCGCCAGGTCAAACAGAGCCAGGCCGGTCTGCGAAATATGCAGCGCCCGGGTGACTTCGCGCACGGCGGCTTGCACCACCGCATTCAGTTCCAGAGGTTGATTGATCGCAGCCGAGATCTGCGTCAGCACCGCCAGTCGATCGGCTCGGCGGCGTGTCTCTTGAAACAGCTGCGCATTTTCAATGGCACTGGCGGCCGCGGTAGCCAGCAGTTCGACCAGGTGCACGATGTTGGCCTGAAAGCGATCGGGGTGCTCATCCAAGGCTTGAATCACACCGATGACCCCCCGGCGCGAGCGGAGCGGCACACCAACCACCGAGCGTACCGCCAGCCCCGTGTTACGATCGAGCTCCGCATAGTGTCGTGTATCTTGCTGCGCATCCGCCACAATCAGGCTTTGATCGTGCTGAACCACCCAGCCGACCAACCCCGTGCCGGCCGGCACGCGCCAGTTACGCACAATCGCAAGATGTGGACCGGTCGCCTGGAGGCACAGCAGATCGCGTGTCCCCTCCTCAATCAGCCAGATCGAGGAAGCCGTAACTTCCAACAAATGACGCAGCTCTTCCAACACCAGGGCTAACACTTCGTCCAATTCCAGTGTGGACGTCAACCCTTGAATAACCTGATTGAGCAGAGCCAGCTCGCGGTTGCGCTGCTGTACGGCTGCCTCGACCCGCTTGCGTTCCGTAATGTCCGTGTAGGTGCCCACCATGCGAGCTGGAGCCCCTTTGGCATCGCGTTCGATAATCCGACCGCGATTCAACACCCAGTACCACTCTCCCGCATTGGTCTGCAAACGGTGCTCCACATGATAATCCTTCGACTGTCCCGTCACATGGGCCTGATAAGCCTCGAGGGTCGCCGGCAAATCGTCAGGGTGAATCAGCGCCATCCAACTATCCACGCTCAGCGTCACCTCATCCGACGCATACCCTAGTAAATCAAGGAATTGCGTGCTGACATGCGCCTCGGCAGTAACAAAGTCGTAATCCCAGTAGCCCTCCGTGCAGCTCTCCAGGATCGCCCGCAGCCGATCTTCAGACGTGGACCCCGCGCGCGTCGTTTCCCGCCTCGTCCTCTGCAGCTCACTCAGCTCGGTAGCACTGATTTGATGACCAGCACCCATACTGCCTCCATCCACTGCCTCTGGCACTGCCTCTGGCGTGCCAGAAAGAACAGCCCGCTTCATCATACCTGAAGCAGGCTGTTACGCCACACAATTCCGACACCACAAACTGGACACGGCCTTGCCCTCACCACGGCGCTGCCAGCGCTTCACATCGCGGCCAAACCGAAGGCAAATGTCGTTCCCTTGCCCACGCTACTTTCGACCCACATGCGCTGCCCATGCGCTTCAACCGCCAGCTTACAGAAGGCCAAGCCCAGACCGCTGCCGTGTTCCGGCTGTCCGCCCGTCACAAATTTCTGGAAGAGCTGGCTCTGAATCTCCAGCGGAATGCCCGGCCCGGTATCGCTGACGGAGACGTGCACCACGCCGACCGTTGACGATTCCTGCACCAGGCGCGCTGCGACCTGCACAGACCCGCCTTCCGGCGTGAACTTTAGGGCATTGCCAATCAGGTTCTGCAACACTCGTTGAATCAGGTTTAGATCAGCTTGCACCGGTGGCAGGCCCGCCGGCAGATCGCTTTCCAATTTGATCTTTTTGTTCTGAGCCAGCGCTGCCTGCGCCTGCACGGCTTCGCGGATCAAATCGACAACATTCACGGCAATCAAATTCACGGGCATGCGCCCGCTTTCCAGGCGGCTGACATCCAGAATGGCATTGACCAACTTCATCATGCGCTCGCTGCTGTTATGCGCAATGCTCAACACTTGATGATGGGCCGGCGAGAGCGCGCCCATATAGCCGTCCAGCACCATGTTGAGGGCGGCCACAATCCCCGTTAAGGGATTGCGCAAATCGTGCACCATGGTGTGAGTCATGTCCTCGCGCACCTGTTCCAGAGTGCGTTCCTCTGTCATGTCGCGCAGCATGATCAGCCGGCCCATCGCACGTGTGCCCACGCGAACCGGCAGGCTCTGCCAGTGAATCGGGCGGCCGTCAATTTCATAATCACCTTCGACGGTAGGTTCAACGCCGGTTTTCAGGCGGCGTATTTCCTGAAGGGTGGTGCGCGCGGCCCATGGCGCAACCCGGCGCAGCTCAGCAATGGCCTGGCTAATCGGGCGATTCACCCAATCGAGCGGTGCACCAGGCAAGTGGAGCAGCGTCAACGCCGGCAGATTCATGACCAGGATCGTTCCATCCACCCCATTCAAGATGATGCCATCCCGGCTGGATTCGATCAGCGCCTTCAACCGGCTGCGCTCGTCCAGGGTGGTCTGAAACAGCTGGGCGTTGGAAACGGCCGACGCAATTTGGTGCCCCATGCTGGCATACAGCGCCAGATCGAACGACGAGGCGGTACGCACCTGGCGTGTCAGCAGACACATGACGCCCAACGACTGATCGCGATGCAACAACGGAACTCCGATCAGCGTCTGCCAGCCCAATGCATTCAACTCGGCCGCGGCGGCCTGCTGCGGACCAGTTGCGCCCGGCAGCGAGAGATCGATCAAGGCCACTTCGCGCTGTCGATAAGTGTGCGCCAGAATGGAGGCATCCTGCGGTTGTCCATTGAACACCCGGCGACGCACCTCGGCAGGCAGCCCCCGTTCGGCCGAAATGTGCAAACTGGCGGCCTGGCCATCTGCGCCCACCAACGCAATGAAGCCTGCCTCAATTTGCAGGGTCCCCAAAGAGGATGACAAGGCCTGCCCTAAGACATCATCGACCACCAGCGAACGACTGGTCGCGCGCGTAATCGCATACAAGCCGGTTAGATCCTGCGCCTGGCGCTGCGCCTGCTGGCGCGCAGCACGCTCAGCATCAAACAGTCGCGCCTGCTCAATCCGTACCGCGACCAGGTTAGCCACGGTCTGCGCCAGATCGATCTCGTCCTCAGAGAAAACGCGCGGCACGTGGAGCACGTCAAACCCGATCGTCCCGATCACCTCGTCGCGCACGATGAGGGGCATCAACAAGATGGACTGCACTTGTCGGCGCTCCATGATCTGCCGCACATTGCTCAGCAGCGGATCATGTTGTGCGTCCAGGATCATCAAAGGGCTACGAGTCTCCAGCACGCGCTGCATCGACAAGTTGCCGTCCAGCGGCAGCTCGGCTCCCGCCGCGGACTGGTTTCCCGGCGCAGGATGATCGGCTCGCACAAACAAATGCTGGCGGGTCTCGTCCAACAAGGCCAGGCCCACTTGGTCAACGTTCAGGACGTGGGTCAGGCCGTCAACCGCCGCCTGCATCACCGCCTGCACGTCCAGCGACAGATTGATCGCCATCGAAATGTCGCTGACCAGCGCCTGGCGTTGGGCCCGTTGCCGCTCGGCGGCTTCGGCCTGCTTGCGCTCGGTAATATCTTCCTTGACGGCCAGGAAGAAAGTGATGTGCCCATCCGCATCGTTGATGGGTGAAATGACGGCCGATTCCCAATACAGCTCGCCGTTCTTTTTCTTGTTGTGAAACTCACCGCGCCACTCGTTGCCCGCCTGAATAGTGCGCCACAAATGCGCATACTCCTCCGCGGGAGTCTCGCCCGACTTGAGCAAGTTGGAATAACGCCCGATGACTTCGTGCGCTTCGTATCCGGTCAGCTCCGTAAACTTGGGGTTAATGTACTGAATCCGGCCATCCAGATCGGTGATCAGGATGGAAGCGGGGCTTTGTTCCACGGCGCGCGACAACTGACGCAGACGCATTTCAGTCTGGCGGCGCTTCGTCACATCATGCAGGTTCACCAAACGCCCCACCAGGCGGCCACGCCGATCGCGCAGGGGTGAAATATGCAGATCGACAAACACCGGCGTGGGTGAAAGCGCCGAATCCAGGCGGATCTCGGCCTGTGCCTGTTCCACGGTTTGATAACGCTCGATGAGGTCAGGCCAGGCCGCAAAAACCACGCCCGCGGACAACCCGATCGGCGCAGTAGCGGCCCCGATCAAGCGTTGACCCGCTGGATTGATATCGACGATGCGGTTATCCCGATCGAGCACGATGACGCCGTCGTCCATGCTCTCGACGAGGAGGTCGCGCGCCACAGGCGCCAGATCGAACAATTGAAAGCGGAACAAGCCAAACGCCAAAATCACGCCAGAGACAGCGAAGGCAAACGAGGTTAGCTCCAAACCAAAGGGATCACGCCCCAGAACATGCAGGAGGTTCGCGATCCACGGAATCGCGATCGCAATCAGCAACAGCGCCATTTGCCGGCGCAGTTCCCGTCTGAAGATCAGCGCCGTGCGCGCCATGATCGCTGTCCCCGCGAAGAGCGCGGCGTAGTTGTAAATAAAAGCAACCCACCACCACCAACCGCGTTGGCTGTGGTCCAGTGAACCATCGGGCTTGATGCCGACGTTCCACATCCAGGAATGGAACTCGTTCGTCAGGGACATCAAGATGGTGATAACGGGGATGATCCACAACAGGATCAAATTACGCCGGGTCAGGAAGCGTTGATACCCGCAATACGACAGTGCAAAGATCAGCCACAACACCGGCACGCTGGCAATGCCCACGTATTGCAGCTCGCTGAAGATGAGCTTGTTGGCATACTCCACGACAGCAAACTCAGCCACATCGAGACCGGCCCAAATGGCGGCCGCCAACATTAACAACACCAGCGGCCAGACGCCCGGTGTTTCGCGCCGACGCCACGCGACAATAGCGACGAACAACGCCAGGCCGACGCCTACGACTAGGATGAGGAGATAAGGTTGGAATTGCCAGGTCATGAAGAGGCTCTAATGACTGCGCTGCCCAGGCCAATTTTACTACACGGAGGGTCAGACTGAAAATGGCTTATTGCGCGTTGTCCCACATTTCCGAGATTAGGCCAGGCCATCGGCCGCGGCCAGGGTAAATGTGAATACGGCGCCCTGCCCGGGCAGGCTATCAACCCAAATCTGTTGTTGATGGGCCTCCACGACCAATTTACAAAACGCCAGGCCCAGGCCGCTGCCACGGCCTTTCTGTGAACCTGTCACAAACTTCTGAAAGAGCTGCGCCTGGATTTCTGGAGGAATGCCCGGCCCTGTATCATGTACAGAAACCAGCACGCTCGGCTGAGCCGAGCTCAGCGCCGTAAACTCGGCCATTAAGGTGACGCACCCGCCCGGCGGTGTAAACTTCACGGCATTACCGACGAGGTTCTGCAGCACGCGGCGGATGAGATCCTCATCGGCGTGAACCAACGGCAGATCGATCGGCACACGGCTCTCCAAGGTGATATCCTTGTCATGCGCCAGAGCTTGCTGCGCCTGGAGTGCGTCGATGATCAGCTCGGGCAGCGACCAGGTCCGCAGACTCAGCGGCAGCTGCCCGCTCTCCAGGCGGCTGACATCCAGAATCTGGTTAACCATGTTAATCATCCGTTGCGAATTGCGCTGGGCAATCTGCAACAGCTGCAGTTGATGTGGTTGCAAGAGTTCCGGCTCATCCACCAGCACATCGACTGAAGTCGCAATGCTGGTCAGCGGGTTGCGCAGATCATGCACCAAGGTATGGCGCAGGTCCTCACGCAGCTGCTCCAGCGCACGATCGTCGGTCAGATCGCGCAAGGCCAGCAACCAACCCAGCAAGCGATCGCCGGCCCGCACCGGCAACGTCTGCCACAACAGCGTGTGGCCCAACACTTCAACTTCACGCTGATGCGCCCGTTGATCAGTTACCTGGCGCAGCTGATGCAATTCGGTTATTCCGGCGCGGGCTGCCTCTGGCGCCGCTCGGCGCAAGGCATACAGCAGGGCAATAACGGACCGTCCGCGCCAATCCTCGGGGCGGCCGGTCAGGTTGAGCAGGCGCAGCGCTACGGCGTTGATCACCGACAAGCGCGCATCCAGCGCAATCATCAAAATCCCGTCGCGGCTGGTATCGATGACGCCGTGCAGCTCGGCGGCGCGTTCCTGCAAATTAGTTTCGGCAGCCTTGCGCTCGGTGATGTCCGAAACGATCCCCAGCGATGCTTCAAACTCGCCGGCGGCATTACGGATAGGCGTTACCGACAAGACGCCCCAAAAGACGCTGCCATCCTGGCGCACGTAGCGTTTTTCAAGCTCATAGGCATCGATCGTGCCCGCCACCAACTCCCGTAGCTTGGTTTCGTTGGCGGCACGATCGGCAGGGTACGTCAGCTCCAGCGGACCCAGCTGATACAGCGCCTCGAGTGGATAGCCAATCATCTCAGACCAACGCTGATTAACTTGAATGTAGCGCCCCGTTCGATCAGTCAGCGTAATCCCGACCGAAGCGTTATCGAAAATGGCTTTCAACCGGGCACGCCCCTGCTGCAATTCCTCCTCGGTGCGCTTACGCGCCGTGATGTCTTCCTTGACTGCCACGTAATGCGTCACACGGCCATCAGCGTCGGTGACCGGCCCGATGTGCGCATCTTCCCAGTAGAGCTCGCCGTTCTTCTTGCGATTGAGAAACTCGCCGTGCCATTCACGCCCCGCCACAATGGCCTGCCACATCCGGGCATACGCTTCGGGTGGGGTATGATCGGTCTTGAGGATATTGGGGTTCCGCCCCAGCACTTCTTCCAGCGTATAGCCAGTCAACTGTGTAAAATGGGGATTGACGTATTCGATGTGTCCGGCCGTATCCGTAATCACAACGGAGGCCGGGCTGTGCTCCACAGCGCGTTGCAATTGACGCAGCTGCACTTCGGCCTGATGTCGATCGGTTACATCGCGCGCCGTGATGATTCGGCCCATGATCTGCGCGCGCCGATCACGCAGAGGCATAATGCGCATTTCCAGGTAACGCGGCTCACCCTGGACCTGTGAGAAAACGAGCTCTTCATCCGCTTCATAAACGTCGCGATAGCGCTCGAGCTGTTTACTCCACGGCGCCAACACCCGATCAAGCGGCTGGCCGATCGGGGCCTGCGTCAAGCCGGTCAGCTGCAGCGCCATGCGATTCATATCGAGGATGCGCCCTTGATCGTCTATCACCAGGATCGCATCCTGCAAATCATCGATGATGGCGGAGTGTACCAGCGGGGTCAGATCGAACAACTGGAAACGAAATATACCCACCGCCATGATCACACCCGCAACCGCCAGAGCAAACGGCGTCAGATCAAGGCCGGGGACCGGATAGATGCGTAACAGGTTCAGGATATTCGCAAACCAGGGAATCGCGACGGCGATGACGAGGAGGAGGACCTGGTGGCGCAATTCGCGGCCTCCCCGCACGGCTTGACGCACCAGCAACAGGGCACCCGTCACGAGCAACACATAGTAGTAGACGATCGCCAGATACCACCACCAGCCCCGGTGATACGTGAGGTTCCAGCCCGATAGTTCTGAAGCAGGTGTCACCCCACGCCACACCCAGCCGTGCCAATCATTCGTCAAGACCAAGACGAGCGTGACAACCGGAATCACCCACAGCCAGATCAGGTTGCGGCGTGTCAACCCGCTTTCAAATCCACAGTAGGACAAGGCAGCGGCCAGCCATAAGGGCGCAATATTGACGATACCGAAGTATGCCAGTTTGCCAAATGTCAGTTTAAGATCGTCATGACTGGTTGCACCTTCTAAAGCACGCAACCCGGCCCACCACGCGACCATCAACATCAATAAGGCAAAAGGCAGCGCTCCTGGCGCGGTGCGCCGACGCCAGCCCGCGACGGCCATGCGCAGCGACATCAGCACTGTGAGGATCAAAATCAGTAGATAGAGTAGAAACTGCCAGGCCACGTTCGGTCTCCCGCGATCACAACACCTGCGACCAAACAAAAAGTACAAGGCAAGAGGTACTTGCATTGTACTATAAACAGCCCTGTTCGGATCAATCAGCTGCAGCCGCTCAGCAAAGGTGGCGTATTAGCAAATGTGGCGCATTTACTAATGCGCCGCATCAACAAATACGCGGCAGCATTTCGCCCAGTAACACATCCACGATACGATGGCTGCCAATGGCAGTTTTTATCAGCACCCGCCCAGGCGATTCCGACTGAACTTCGCCCACGATCACGGCATCGACACCATAGCGATTTTGGCGCATGACTTCCACCACCCGATCGGCTTCCTCGCGCCCGACGATGGCGATCAGCTTGCCTTCATTCGCCACGTATCACGGATCGAAGCCCAACATCTCGCATGCTGCGCGCACCGCCGGCCGCACCGGGATACTCTGCTCCGACAACGTAATGCCTACGCCCGACTGTTTCGCGATCTCATTCAAGGTCGTCGCGACGCCCCCGCGCGTGGGATCGCGCAGTACGTGAATCTGCTCACTGGCATCAAACAACGCCATGATCAAGTGATTCAACGGCGCCACGTCACTCTGCACTGCGGCGTCAAAGCCCAGCTCGCCGCGCGCGCCGAGCACGGCAATGCCGTGATCGCCGATCGGGCCGGAGAGGATCACCACATCACCTGGTTTGGCCTGTGCTCCACCGACTTCGACGCCCGTCAACACCGCGCCCAGCCCGCTCGTGGTGATGTACAGCCCGTCGGCTTTGCCCCGCTGCACGACCTTCGTATCACCTGCGACGATCTGCACACCCGCCTCACTAGCCGCTTCGCGCATCGACGCCAACACGCGCTGCAACACGGCGAGTTCAAGCCCTTCTTCCAGGATGAACCCCGCCGTCAAATACAACGGCTGCGCGCCCAACATCGCCACATCGTTCACGGTGCCGCACACGGCCAACCGCCCGATGTCACCGCCCGGGAAGAAGAGCGGATAGACGACGTGCGAGTCGGTGCTGAAGGCCAAACGACTGCACGCGCTGAGACGAAACACCGCCGCATCATCGCCCGCACGCAGCAACGGATTATCGAACGCGGGCAGGAAGGTCCTCGCGATCAGATCGTGCATCAATTTGCCGCCACTGCCGTGTCCCAATACAATGCGATCGCGTTGTTGAACGGGCGTGGGGCAGACTGCGCCTTGCAGGGTAAGAGGTTCGTTAGTCATGGTTCAGTCACTTTACATGGAACAAGATGCAAATTGCAAGATACAAGATGCAGGGAACGCCTGGCCCGTGCTTCTTGCCTCCTGCCTCATGCTGCTTGCCTTTTGTACCGGTAGTACGCCGCACAGGCCCCCTCGCTGGAGACCATCGTCGCGCCCAGGGGATGTTCGGGCGTACAGTCTTTTCCAAAGGCCGGACATTCATGGGGCTTCTGGCGCCCCTGCAAGACCAGACCGCTGATGCACAACGGCGATTCTTGAGTGTTGATATTCTCGACCGCGAAGCGTTTCTCCGCATCGAACTCCGCAAACTCATCCCGCAAACGCCAGCCGCTGAGCGGAATGGTGCCGATGCCGCGCCACTTGCGATCGCATTCGACAAAGACTTTTTTGATCAGCTCCTGGGCGGGCTGGTTGCCGGCCCAGGTTACGGCGCGGCCATAGGCGTTTTCTACCTCAAACCGCTTGGCTTCCAGCTGCTTCACGGCTTTCAAGATGCCCTCAACCAGATCGACCGGCTCAAAGCCCGTGACCACGATCGGCACTTTGAATTCTGCCGCAATCGGCGGGTATTCCCAGTAGCCCATCACTGCGCAGACGTGGCCCGCCGCCAGAAACGCTTGGACCTGGTTGTACGGCGAAGACAAGATCGCGCCCATGGCGGGCGGCACGCGCACATGCGACACCAGCATCGAGTAGTTCTTCACGCCGAGCTGTTGCGCCTGCCAGACACTCATCGCATTGGCAGGCGCCGTTGTCTCGAAACCGATGCCGAAGAAGACCACTTGCCTGTCGGGATTTTGTTGTGCGATCTTCACCGCATCCAGCGGCGAGTAGACCACGCGCACATCGCCGCCCTCGGCCCGCGTGCGGAACAGATCTTCAGCAGAGCCGGGCACGCGCAGCATGTCGCCAAACGAAGTAAAGATCACCTCCGGGCGTGAAGCAATCGCGATCGCTTTGTCGATCAGTTCGAGCGGCGTGACGCAGACCGGGCAGCCCGGCCCGTGGATCAACTCCAGTCCTTCGGGCAGCAACTCGTCCAGGCCGTGCCGCATGATCGAATGTGTCTGCCCGCCGCAGATTTCCATCAGCGACCACGGCCGCGTCACGGTGCGCCGGATTTCGTCCAAGCCCTTGTGCACCAGCTCTGCATCGCGGTATTCGTCAAGATACTTCATGTCTCTTCCCGCCTTGCCCCTCTCTCCCTCTCCCTCAGTAGGGAGAGGATTGGGGTGAGGGTGAGTGTGCGCTATCTCAAATCCTTTGTCGAAAAGTCGCGGCGATCTTCCGTCGGGATCGTTTGGAATACGTAATCCCACATTGGGGAAGTCACGCCGTAATACGCCCCATCCATCTTAAAATGATGCTTCATGTGATAGCGCTTGAGGTACTTCAGGTAGCCCCAGCGTAGCGGCCAATGGTGCGTGGCATAGTGCGTGAGATCGTACAGCAAATAACCGGTGACCGTGCCCGCGAACACCGGCCAAAACCAATAGCCTAGACCCAGCACATTCAACACTACCCAATAGACCCACCCGAAGATTACAGCCAGCGGCAGACTGACCACGGGCGGCATCACCAGCCGCGTCTTCAACTGCGGCTGCACGTGATGGATGCCATGAAACAGAAAGGAGATTTTCTCCATCGTCGGCGTGCGCGGCGGCATGTGGAACAAGAACCGATGCAACGTGTATTCCAGGAGCGTCCACAGAAATAGGCCTACGACAATAGCAAACGGAACGTATATCCCCGCTACGCCAAAGGGTATCGTCTGGAAGGTCAGGTACAACGCCAGCAGAATGATCGGCAGCCAGATGATCACGACCGCGAGCGGCGTAATATGCGTGAAGAATTCCAGGAAGTCCGACTTGAACAAGCGAACCGGTTCGTCACTGTGATTGAGCTGGTAGTGAATGGTGTTGCTCATGGCATCTTCTCCGCCGGGATCATGTCGGGATGTTAGCTTGAGAGGGTCTGGACTTGAGCAGCGTCTGCACCCAGTTCTTCCGCGAACGCGCCGATCTCACGCAGCAGTTGCAGTGTTTCCAGCGCCTCAGCTTCATCCAAGATGTTCAAGGCAAAACCCACATGTACAATGGTGTATTGACCAATCTGCGCTTCGGGCACGTAGGCCAGACAGATTTCTTTCGTCACACCGCCGAAATCCACCTTGCCCATGTGCAGGCCGTTGGCTTCATAAATGTCGATAATTTTTCCGGGAACACCGAGACACATAACGACCTCCAAGGAACAATGTGTAATTAACCATGGCCAATGCCGGCTGCGGCGATGCGGGCCTGCCCCAAAGCCAAGCCACCGTCGTTGGGCGGGACGAGGTGATGCACGTACACAGTGAAATTCTCTGCCCGCAACCGATCGAGCGTCTTTCGTAGCAACGTCACATTCTGCCATACCCCGCCACTCAAGGCGACTTCATTTAATCTGCGTTCACGCCGGATGGTTTCACACCTTTCTAACACCAGCTGCGCCAATCCGTTGTGAAAGCGTGCAGAAATCAGCGCTGTCGCCACGCCCGATCGGGCATCGGCCACCACCGCACGAATCACACCAGCGATCTTGATACAACCCGGCGTCTCGTCCGTTTCAAACGTATAATCTCCCTGTTCTGCTCCATCAGCCAGCGCTTCAAACTCAATCGCTGCCTGCCCCTCGTAATTGACAGCCTGCCGCACGCCACAGATCGACGCGACCGCATCAAACAAGCGTCCCAGGCTCGAGGTGGGGAAGGTGTTGATTCCTGATTCGATCTGCTTACAGATGGCAGCTCGCTCGATCGCGCTGGCCACTTGCACCGGGGCGAGATCGTCGGCCCACGCCACGCCCGCCTGCTGCAGATAACTCAACGCGATGCGATAGGGATGCTTCGTGGCCGCGTCACCACCGGGCAGCGGCATGTAATCCAAGTGAGCCACGCGCTCGAAGCCATGATAGTCCGCGATGAGAAACTCGCCGCCCCAGATTGCGCCATCAGTTCCGTAGCCTGTGCCATCAAACGCCACGCCAATAACGCGACAATCGCCATTCCAGTTGTTCTCCGCCAGACACGCGGCAATGTGTGCATGATGATGCTGCACGCCGATCGCCTTCAGTCCATCGCGCTCGGCTCGCTCCAATGCATAGCGTGTCGCCAGATAATTTGGATGCAGATCGTACGCCATGAGCTCCGGCTTGATGCGGAACAAACGCTCGAAGTGCAGGATGCCCTCCTCGAACGATTTCAAGGTTTCGTAATTTTCCAAATCGCCGATATGGTGACTGAGAAAGGCGTAATCGTCCCGTGTCACGCAGAAGGTGTTCTTCAGCTCTGCACCTGCTGCCAGGATCGTCGGCACGTTAAAGGGCAGCTTCACCGGATACGGTGCATAGCCGCGCGAACGACGGATGGGCAATTCTTTACTCTCAAAGACCCGGACCACCGCATCATCGCAACGGACGTGAATATCGCGGTTGTGCAGCAGGAACGCATCGGCCAAAGGCGCAAGGCGACTCAACGCGTCGTCGTTGTCGGTGACGATGGGTTCTTCGCTAAAGTTGCCGCTGGTCATGACGAGCGGATGGCAGCTAGCAGCTGGCCGTTGGCCGCTGGTAAAGAGCAGCTCGTGCAGCGGCGTATAAGGCAGCATGACGCCGAGGGTGGACTGGCCTGGTGCGACGTGGTCTGAGACATTCGTCGTTGCGAGCGCTTCGTGCGAAGCAACCTCGTTGGAGCCAGGAAGAGATTGCATCGTCGCGTCCTTCGACTTCGTTTCACGCCGCTCAGGATGTGCTCTTCGTAATGACGCGTCTGGCGATTTCTTCTTCAACAGCACAATCGGATGTTCCTTCGACTCTAGCAGCGTCCGTTCTTCTGGTGTCACTTCGCAGAACTGCTCGACGGCTGCCACATTGGGCGCCATCAAGGCGAAGGGCTTATCGATGCGACCCTTGCGTCGCCGCAATTCAGCCACCGCTGCGTCGTTTGTCGCATCACACGCCAGATGAAATCCCCCCAAACCTTTGATGGCGATAATCCGGCCTGCTACAAGCAGACGGCGGACTTCGCTAATCGCTTCATCGCCGCTCGCCGCTCGCCGCTCGCCGCCGGTGGCCAACCACACCTCCGGCCCGCACTGGGGGCACGCCACCGGCTGCGCATGAAAGCGGCGATTCAGCGGATCGGCATATTCTTTGGCGCAGTCCTCACACAGGCTGAAGTCGGCCATCGTCGTGAGTGGCCGATCATAGGGAATGTCTTTGATGATGGTGAAGCGCGGTCCGCAGTTGGTGCAGTTGATGAACGGATACTGGTAGCGCCGATCGGCGGGATCGAACAGCTCGCGGCGGCAATCATCACACAACGTGATGTCCGGCGAGATGGGCAGAAAATCGTCGGGGCGCGCGACGGAGTGGCGAATCTCGAACGACGTGAAACCGTTGCCGGCGATCTCGCCAACCTCGATCGTGTCGATGTGGGCCAACGGCGGCGCTTCAGCCGTCAGGGCCGCCACAAACCGATCGAGCACCTCACACGGCCCGTCCACTTCGATGTCCACTCCTGCCGAAGTATTGCACACCCAGCCGTACAGCGCGTAGCGCATCGCCAGTCCATACACGAACGGGCGAAAGCCCACGCCTTGTACGATGCCGGTGATATGAATGTGTTTGGCCGATAAAGTAGTGGTCATCGATCTTCAACACGGATACAGGCAATTTAAGGCATAAAACGCCAAGCGTCATGCCGTTTCATGTTTCACGCTTGACTTTGCGCAAAAGCCATTCCACCCAGCGCTCGACACCTTCACCCGTCCGGCACGATAGCGGAAACGTCAGCACGCCGGGATTGAGCAGCTCGACGCCGCGCCGAAAGTAATCGAGGTTGTATTCCACGTAAGGCAGCAGATCGATCTTGTTGATAATCAGCGCATCGATGCCGCGATAGATGTTGGGGTACTTGTAGGGCTTATCGTCACCCTCGGCCACACTGGAGATCAACACGTTGGCATGCGTGCCCAATGAAAACGCCGCAGGACAGATCAAGTTGCCCACGTTCTCCACGATGAGCAGCTCGATTTGATCGAGCGGCAGCTGGTTCAGTGCGCCGCTTAACATCACTGCGTCGATGTGACATTCGCCGCCGGTGTTGATCTGTACGGCGGGCCTGCCCGCAGCAATGATCTTATCCGCATCGATCGTGACAGCGGCCGTATCGCCTTCCACCACCCCGAGCGCGATTGGCGATCCCGGTGTGCCAGACGACAAGGCTTCGATCGTGCGCAGGATGGTGCTGGTCTTGCCGGCACCCGGCGCCGCCATGATGTTGAGGCCGAAGATCCCGCACTGGTCCAACCGGGCGCGATTCTGTTCCGCCAATCGATCGTTGGCGCTGAGGATTTTTTCGACAACGGGTACACGTAGGGTCGTCATGGTGTCATCAGTTTCATGGAATCGCATCCTCACGTATCGACGTCAAGGCATCCTGCCGGGGAGGCTCCTGGGCGGCTTCCACTTCGATGCTTTCCAGATAAAACTCTTCGCCCGAAACAATCTTGAGGCGCGCACTATGGCAATCAGGACAGTCGCTCAGTTCGCCGCTGAGCGTGTACACGCGATTGCACTCCAGGCACTGCAAGGTGGCCGGCTTACGTTCAAAGTGCAGCTGGGCACCCGCGCAGATCGTGTCCGCGCTGATCATGTCCCAATAGAACTGCACGGAATCATCGACGATGCTGGACAGCTGACCCATGACCAAGTGCACCACCGTCACACGGACGGCCTGAGCCTGCTCGGCATGTCGGGTGGCAATGTTTAAAATACTTTCGGTGACGGCTAATTCGTGCATGAGTTTTTCTCAATTCGATCTAGTTAATTATCCGTGACGGATCAGACACCGTGTAGTGGACAAAGTCACTTTCAATATAGGCCAAGTGTCACGGGCGCTTCGCCACCAGGCTGGCCACCGCCCGCGGTGCGCTCAACCCCAGTTCGACCCAACCTTCCCGATAGACGAGCACCTCCCAGGCGGAAAAAGCGCGCTGCAGCTCGCCAGGTTGCAACAGATAATCGGGATTGTAGTCGGGCCGCGTGCGCAACATCTCGATCGTCATGGTCTCCATGATCAACACGCCGCCCGGCTTCAACATCGAGCGGAAGCGCGACCACAGATCGCGCTGGCAATAATAGAAGTTGAGGATCACGTCGAATGAACAAGGCGGCCACCGGTAATTCGTGAGATCGATCACCGCCCCCAGCAGTGCCGGCCGACGTTCCCTGGCCCGGCGCACGCCCACTTCTGAAATATCGACGCCGATCACCCGTAGGCCGCGTTCGATCAAGAAGCCTGCGTTGCCACCCAGACCCGTCGCGATGTCGAGCGCCAAGCCCCGCTCGGGCAAATGCTGCGCCTGCGCGATCAGGAAAGCGCGCGGCAATTCAAACGCCGGTTCCGCGCGCGCTTGATAACGCTCGTTCCATTTGACTGCGTCGGCACTTGACATGACAATCTCGCGCGCCAACTTTACCACACTTGCCCCGATGGTATAATCGGCGGCGTTCATCCTCTCGGAGCGTCGAACTCATGACCGCCACACCGCAGCATTGTCTCATCGTGCGTTCGCAACTTCCGCGTGATCCGCGTGCCGCCGGACTATTGGACGACGCACACGCCCTGGGCCTGGCCCGCGTCACGCAGCTGGAAATTCAAGAACTGTTCTTCATTGAGGGCGATCTCTGTCCCGCAGATCGCCAACGGCTGGCCGCCGAACTGCTCAGTGACCCCATCGCACAAGCCGCTGAATGGCGCAGTGCCGCAAACGATGGGGTCATTCGCTTTCTAGGAGCCGATCGCCAATCACGCACGATCGAGACGGCGCTGCGACCCGGCGTCACCGATCCGGTGGCGGAACAGATTGTGCGCTGTGCCCACATGCTGGGCCTGGAGGCCGTGCAACGGGCGGCGACGGGCAAGCGCTTCATCGTGTACGGCAAGCTCCGCGAGGCCGATCTGCATTTGCTGGCGAAACGCCTGCTGGCCAACGACGTGATCGAGCGTTACGCCATCGGCCCGATCGAACCGAGCTTCCCTCACCCGGCCGAGGCTTCCGGCGAAGTGGATATCATCCCCGTGCGTGATCTGAACGACGAGCAGCTGCTGACGGTCTCCCGTGATCGCCGCACCGCGCTCGATCTAGCCGAGATGCAGGCGGTGCAATCTTACTTCCGAGCGATCGATCGCGATCCCACAGATGTCGAAGTGGAGATGATCGCGCAGACCTGGAGCGAGCACTGCGGGCATAAGACGTTTAAAGCGGAAATAGTTGTCAGTGAACAGTCGGCAGTATTCAGTGATCAGTCGTCAGTAACCAGCCATCTGTCACCAACAACCGACGACCAACCATCAGCGATCAACAATCAGCGATCAGCAATCAGCAGTCAGCCAGCGAGTACGGTAGACGGGATCCTGAAGACTTACCTGCGCGCTGCTACGGAGCAAATTAACGCGCCGTGGGTGCGGTCGGCGTTTGTGGATAACGCCGGCATCATCGACTTTGACGACGAGTACGAGGTCTCGTTCAAGGTCGAGACGCACAATCATCCGTCGGCGATCGAACCGTTCGGTGGAGCGAACACCGGCGTGGGCGGTGTCATTCGCGATGTCTTGGGCGTGTCCGCCAAACCCATCGCCGCGACCGACGTGTTGTGCTTCGGGCCGCAGGACTTCGATCCGAAGAAATTGCCGGAAGGCGTGCTGCATCCGCGCCGCATTCAATCGGGCGTAGTGGCAGGCGTGCAAGACTATGGCAACAAGATCGGCATTCCCACGGTCAACGGCGCGATCCTGTACGACGACGGCTACACGGCGAATCCGCTGGTCTTCTGCGGTTGCGTGGGTCTTGCGCCGAAAGACAGCCATCCGCGTGAACCGCATCCCGGCGACCGGGTGATCGTCCTCGGCGGACGCACCGGCCGCGACGGTCTACGCGGCGCGACGTTCTCATCGATGACGATGGACGCGCAGACGGGCGAAGTGTCCGGCGCTTCCGTACAGATCGGCGATCCGATCACAGAGAAGGGCCTCATCGAAGTGACGGTGCGCGCGCGCGATTTGAAGCTGTACACGGCCATCACCGATTGCGGTGCAGGCGGCTTGTCGAGCGCGGTGGGCGAGATGAGCAGCAGCTGCGGCGGCGAAGTCGATCTGAAGCGCGTCACATTGAAGTATCCCGGTCTGGCGCCGTGGGAGATCTGGTTGAGTGAAGCGCAAGAGCGCATGGTGCTGGCCGTGCCGGAAAGCAACGTGCCGCAACTGCAAGCCATCTGCGACACGTTCGACGTGCAGCTCACCGACATCGGCGTATTCGCGGCGAGCGGCCACATCGTCGTGCGCTACGGCGATCACGTCGTGCTCGATCTGGCGAATGAGTTCCTGCACCATGGCATTCCGCGAAGATCGCTCGAGGCAGTTGTCAGTCGTCAGTCATCAGCATTCAGCAGTCAGTGGTCAGTCGTCAGTCATTACACGGACTTCAACGCGACGCTACTCGCCCTGCTCGCTTCGCCCAACATCGCTTCAAAGTCCAGCGTCATTCGCATTTACGATCACGAGGTGCAGGGTGGCACCGTGGTCAAGCCGCTGACAGGCGTCATGAACGATGGGCCGTCCGATGGTTGTGTGCTCAAACCGATCGGGACCCAGGGCACCCGCGGCATCGTTTTAGCCAACGGCATCAATCCCGAATTGGGCAAGCGCGATGCCTACGCGATGGCCGTCAACGTCATCGACGAGGCGATCCGCAATGCGGTGGCGGTCGGCGCGGATCCCGATCGGATTGCGCTGCTCGATAATTTTTGCTGGGGCGATCCGTTGCGACCGGAGACGCTCGGCTCGTTAATCGAAGCGGCACGTGGTTGCTACGATGCAGCCATCGCTTACGGCACACCCTTCATCAGCGGCAAAGATTCACTAAACAATGAATACCTCGGCTCCGATGGTCTGCGCCACGCCATCCCGCCGACACTGCTCATCTCGGCCATTGGGTTGATCGACGATGTGAATCAAGCGGTGACGATGGATGCGAAGGAAGCGGGGCATGTGGTGTATTTGCTGAAGGCGGATAGTGGAATGCAGATTGCGGAAGCCGCGCCAGCGATGTACCGCGCTTTGCATCGCGCGATGACGAGCGAACTGGTGCGCGCCTGCCATGACGTCAGCGAGGGTGGTCTGGCCGTGTCCGCAGCGGAGATGTGCATCGGCGGGCGATTGGGGATGTCGCTGACGATCGAGGCGGATGATCCGACGCTGGCGTTGTTCGGTGAAGGCAATGGCCGGTTGTTGGTCGAAGTGAAGCCACAGCATGGCCCAGCGTTTGAAGCACAGTTCGATCCGGCGGTGGTGAAACGCATTGGAATGGTGACCGATGGTTCTCGTCTCAATATTTCGTCGCGGACACAGGCGCTCATTTCGCTGCCGCTTGAGGAGCTGGTGACCACCTGGAGTCGATCAACGTGATCACGATTCGCCCGGCCACCTTGGAGGATGCCGCCGCCTGTCTGGCCTTGCGCGCGCA
>JAUQXC010000706.1 GCA_030834825.1 Thermoflexales bacterium | reverse complement strand
GCGCGAGATCGGAGCGAGCCAGTTGCTTTCCAGCACCCCAGAGTCCATGTCATTTTTTAAGGCGTATCCCATGCCCCAGAAAACGGCGCTGATGAAGTTACTTAGCACGGTGCCGATCAGAATAAACGAGATGTAGTCGGTGGTGCCGGTATAACCGGCGAAGCCCAGCGCCTTGCCGTTAACACTAAAGGCGGCGCCCATGAAATACACCGGAGTCAGCCACACGATGGGTTGTAACACGTGTGAGACGGCGTTTAACGGATAACGCCAATACTGCCGCCAGTCTTTGGCCGTGACGGCATAGATCGCACGCAGCTGAGATTTCCAGGTGGGTTGGGCCAGGCTGGTTATTGGTCGTTGGTTAGTGGTTGTTGGTTGCTGGTAGCTAGTCATCGATCGTCTGCCGTTGAAAATTGTTCATTGCGTATGGATCATTGCTCATTGCTTAGTACTGTCCCAGCGCGCCGGTCTGCCGCGCGCGGCGCTCCATGCGACGGAAGAGCGCAAAACCTACCGCCAACCAGAAAGCGCCAAAGACCACTAGGATTTGGTACACCGGCAACAAGGCTTGAAAGCTGGCGCCGTTCAACATGGCTTCACGGAAGCCGTAGATGATGTAGGTCTGCGGCAGGAACTGCGCGACGCTCTGCATCCAACCGGGCAGCACGGCGATCGGGTAGGTGATGCCGCAGAAGATCATCACCAGGCCGCGCACCAGGAAGACAAAGGCGTTTGCTTCGCGGGCGGTGATGACAACGCTGGCAAACGCGAAGCCCAAGCCGTAGATCGACGGGATCGACAGCAGGAACATCAGGACGACGAGCAGCGGATCGCCGTTAAAGCGCACCCCGTAGAAGACCGTGAACTCGACCAGCGAGACGCCGATGAAGATCAGCATGACCAGCATCTGGACGACGCTATTGCCCAGCAGCAATGAGAAGCGCCAGGAGGGCGACATCCAGCTACTTTCCAGCGTGCCGCGCAGCTGTTCTTCGCGCAGGGCGAAGCCCACATTCCACAGCACGATGTTCTGCCACATCCAGATAATGGTGCCGATGACGATGTAGCCCACCACATCGGTGGTCCCGGCATTCCGTTGGAAGATCTGCAATCCGCCGCTGGTGGGTCCGGCCAACGCCTGACTGGATAGGATGTAGGCCATCGGAAAGATCACCGGCCAGATGAACAGCGCGATGATCCAGCTGGGATAGCGACGGAAGATCGTCCACTCGCGGCGCACGACGGCGCGCAGGGCGCTTAGCTCGGCCAGCAATCCATGTTGCCGGGCGTTGGCTGTACTCGAGGTTGCAGGGGTTGTAACCATTTCAAGTTCCTCTGGTGTGGCCGTGACAGGTTTTTCCAAGTTCACCGTAAAGGCGAGACGGTTCCCAAACCATTCTTTCTCTCTGAACCCAACCGCGCCGGCCAGCTCGCGAATGGTGCTGCGGCGCTGAAAGTGGGGATCGTCATCTAATTTTCCGCATCAGTCTCGCAGCGCTTTACCCGTGAGATGAATGAAGACATCTTCCAGGGTCGGCTGCACCACGTTCATGTTAACGACACGTGTGCCATTGGTGTTGAGCCGATCGATAATGCCGGGCAGCACGGCGCGGCTATTGGCCGTCAGCAGGTTCACTTCCCACAGTGAGTCGGTACCCGTGTAGTGGGGCACGACATTCTCAACTGTCGGAAGTTGGCGGAGCGACTCGGCCATCTCGGTCTGCCACCCCGCCACTTCCAACCGGATAGCATCTTGTTGTGAAATGCGGCGTTTCAACTCGGCCGGCGTGCCCAACGCAATGACCTTGCCTTGATCGATGATGCCGATGCGATCGGACAGTTGATCGGCTTCTTCCATGTAATGCGTCGTCAACAGGATGGTGTGTCCCTCGGCCTTAAGCTCTTTCACCAACTCACGCACGCGCCGCGCGGCCTGCGGATCGAGTCCCAACGTCGGCTCGTCGAGGAGCAGGATGGGCGGTTGGGCGAGCAGGGCCCGGGCGACCGCCACACGCTGTTTCATGCCGGTGGAATATTTCTCGACGAGGTCGTTGGCCCGATTGGTGAGCTCCATTCGTTCGAGCAGGTCATCAATGCGGCACCGGGCCACCTTCGCCGGGATGTGAAACAGAGCGGCGAAATATTCCAGATTCTCGCGCGCGGTCAGCTTCCAGTAGATGCTGCGCTCACCCGCCAGCACGGTGCCCAGGCTCTGCCGGACTTGATTTGACTGCTTCACGACATCGAAGCCATTCACACGTGCGAGGCCGCTGGTCGGCTCAAGCAAGGTGCACAACATGCGAATCGTCGTGGACTTGCCCGCGCCGTTAGGCCCAAGCAAACCGAAAACCTCGCCTTGCTGAATCTGCAAATCGACGTCATCGACGGCGGTGAACCAGGCTGCCGGTTCTTTCTTGCGCCCAAACGGCCAGCGGGTGCGTGGTTCGGTTTTTCCAGCAGGGCCGTTATCGCCGTTGGCGCTGTCGGGTGTGGCACGCCTGGGAAATCTCTTAATTAATTGTTCAGCTTCAATCGCCCAATTGTTCATGACAAACCTCAAGATTAACCTTTGCCACTCAAGCGCTTGAGCGCTTCTTCAGATGACAGACTCCCATTGCTCAATGCGTCCAGAACTGCCCGTCGTTCTTCCTCAGGCAGGGTGCCAGCCGATTCCTCTTCCTCGCCGACCTCATAGCCTAAAGCGCGGATCAAATCATGCAGGCGGCTCCGCACGGTGGGATACGACATCCCCAGATCTTCGCCCACCCGATTGATTTTTCCCTCGTTGCGGATAAACGTGATCATGAACGACATTTGCTCGGCGGTGAGTTGTTGAAAAGGCGTGGTGTGCTGGAAGTGACCTTCAATGGAGGTGTCACATGTCCGGCAGTACAACTTAACAATTTCCAGAGTACTCTGGCAGATGGGGCATTGAGTGATGGCGGGGTTCATTGCATCTCCATTTTTGTACATAAACTTTGCGCGGTTTCATTCAAAATAATATTAATGCTTTACTTACGATTCTTGATAAAAGATACACCAAAAAATTTAATTTGTCAACAAGCAATTTGAATTCTTTATTAAACTCATGCTACCGAGTTAATTTTAGTTAAGAGCGATTAAGTACTACTAATGTCAAGTGAGAGACTTTCAGATTTTGGTTTGGTTTCTGAAACGTCCGTAATTGTTTGTTATGTGTTTGAAATCGAATTGCCATTAAGTCCTGTTGCCTATTCATTCTGAGTGTTGTAGAATGTGGTGGAATTTGAATCAAGTTGGCGAATGTCTAATGCTAGTTTATAAGCCATCCTTTCGTGCTCTCTTGTTGATCGGCCTTATGGTCGGAACTGTGTTGTTTGCACTTGCCCCGCTTGGCCTTCTCGCCCAATCCCAGTCAGAACAATACTTCCGCGAAACGGGTCATACCGTGCGTGGTGAGTTTTTTGACTACTTCACCAAACACGGCGAATTGAATGTCTTTGGATTTCCGATAACGGAGGAGTTCCAGCTGAACGGGCGCACCGTGCAATACTTTCAAAAGGCGCGCATGGAATTGCATCCAGAGAATCCAGCCGCGCAGCGGGTGCAGCTGGGCCTATTAGGGGAAGAGCTTGGCAAACGCACTCCGACGCAGCTGGCCTTGAGCCCGGATACCTATTTCCAGCGTTATTTCCCGGAAACAGGCCACTCGGTTATTTATGCCTTCTTGAGCTTCTTCGACAAGCATGGCGGGGTAGAAACCTTTGGCTATCCCATCTCAGAATACGGACGAGAAAATGGCAAAGGGCGGATCGTTCAATATTTCCAGCGGGCCAAGATGGAGTGGTATCCGGAGCTGGCGCCCGAACAGCGGGTACAGCTGGCCGATTTGGGGTCGATTCACTTCGATCTGCTGGCGACGCAGGGGAAGGTCGATCCTGCTCTGAGAAAACCGCTGGCCGCGCCTGGCACCATCAGCAACGTACCTTTGTCGATCAAAGTGAGTGCGACGACCAAGCATACGATCACCGCACGGCGCGGCGATCAGAAACTGTTTGTCTACGTTACCGATCAGAAGAACACACCGGTCAAAGATGCCGAAGTAACGTTCACCCTGCGTGACGCCTCCGGCACCAAGACTCATACCATGCCCCGAACTGACGCCAACGGTTTCACTTCGTATACATTTGATGCCGGCACATTTCGCCCGGCGCAGACCGTGTTCATCACGGTGAACGCCATGTTGAGTGGTATTACGGGTACCGATCGAACCACCTTTTTCACCTGGTTTTGAAGCCGCCTAACCGCAAATCAAACGCGCTCACGAGAAACCCTCTCGTGAGCGCATTTTTGCTTGATCGCGGCGTTCAGTCTTCCCAACCGATGATCCACACGCACAGACCGGCCAGGCCGATCGTCGCGACGATCAACGCCAGCAGCTGGCCGGGCAGCAGACCCACATCTTTGGCCGACCACACCACCAGAATGACCATGCCAAGCGCCAGCACGATCCAGGCGGCGAGTTTGGGATGCACATTGATCCATTGTTTCAGAGCGCTCATGCCTTAAAGTCCCTCATCTTAAATCGGTTTCGTAATCAATTCGCGCAGCTGCTTGGCCATCACAAAGTGGCTTTCACCGGAGAACTCTTCGGCGGCCTGTCGCCACGGAACGGGAATGTCATCCATCAAGCGGCGAGCGAAGCCCAGCGACTGATAAAACACGATGGCCGACTGCGCCGCGCTGTTTGGCACATAGAGCAACAAGACTTCGCATTCCAGCTTGCGCGCTTCCTTTTCGATCTGCTCGAACAACGCGCGGCCGGCGGTGGGCCGCGCCGAACCCGGATAGATCACCAAATCGTCGACGCGCCCGACCAGGTTCTCTGCGTGCCAGCCGGCCAGGGCCACAATCTGATCTTGTGTAACCAGAAAGTACGCTTTGCTCCCCAGACGCTCGACGACCTCTTCATAGGGCACAACGAGGCGACCGCGGGTCGCTTTGGATAAAAAATTTCCAATTGCTCCCGCGTCGTCTGGGCGGGCACGGCGAACTTTGAGAGGGGGCGTATCAGCCATGGTTTGTTCCTCGTTGTTAAAAGTCGAGCGTAACTATACCACAACTTACAGCCGATGTTCAATCGCTTGGAATGCGGTGGTCACTTGCTGCCGCGTTTCTGCCAGCGAACCACTGTTGTCGATGACGACCGTGGCCCGTTTGATCTTTTCGCTTTGAGGCGGCTGGGCCTCGACGCGCTGTCGGGCGTCAGCTGTGCTCAGGTGGCGATCGCGCATCAATCGTTGGAGCTGTACTTCCGGTCGGGCGGTCACCACCCAGAGCGCGTCACACAGGTCGGCCCGCCCGGCCTCGATTAACTTGATCGCTTCATACACCACCATCGGCGTTGGCGCTGCGGCGATGCGCTGCCGGCTTTCGATCAGCACGGCGGGATGGAGGATGTTTTCCAACGTGCGCAGTTGAGCGGAATCGGCAAACACGATCGCCCCCAGCGCCTTGCGATCGATCTCGCCCGCTCGATCGAGGATGCCCGGCCCGAAGGCGGCCACGATCGCCTCGTAGACCGGCGTGCCCCGGCGCTGCAACTCGTGCACCAGCGCATCCGCATCGATCACCGTCGCGCCGAGGTCTTCCAACATCTTTGCGACAGTGCTCTTGCCCGTGGCAATATTTCCGGTGAGCCCGATCAAGTAGGTGCTCATTCGAAATCACACCGCCACTTCCGACCATTCATCCACCAGCGCCTGCATCTCCTGTTCGACGCGCGCATACTCGTTGCCCAGTGCCGCAACCTTGTCGGGCCGGGCTGTTTCGATCTGGTGGGTGAGCTCGCTCAGGCGTGTTTCGTGTTCGGCAATCGCCGCTTCCAATTCGACGATGCGTTTCTGGCGCTGTTTCTCCTGCTTGTCCGGCGCCGGTTTGACTTTGTGCTTCTCTTTCGCGGCCGACTGGGTGGCTTTTACGGCGGAACCGGCGCGCACTTTCGCTTCTTCACGTTGTGCGATGAATTCACTATAGTTGCCCTCGTACGCGACGATGCGATTCTCTTCGATGGCCCACACGTGTGTGGCCAGGGCATCGACCAGATAACGATCATGCGTGACGAGCAGCAGCGTGCCTTCGAAGTCGGCCAGCGCATCCTGCAACACTTCTTGCGAATCGAGATCGAGGTGATTGGTCGGCTCGTCGAGCAGCAGCACGTTGGCGCCTTCCAGGCTCAACACCGCCAACGCCACGCGCCCGCGCTCGCCGCCGCTGAGTGTGTCGATGGGCTTCTCGATCGTGTCGCCGCTGAAGAGATAGCTGCCCAGCAGACCGCGCGCTTTCGAGATCGACATGTTCTGTACTTTGAGAATCGCGTTCAATACGGAGTCGTCGGGATCGAGCATCTCGTGTGCCTGCGCATAGTAGCCCACGCGCACGCTCGCGCCCAGTTCGATGTCGCCGCCCAGGGGTGGGATCTGCCTCAGCACGGTTTTGAGGAACGTCGATTTGCCGGCGCCGTTTGGACCCCAGATCGCTACCCGCTGATTGCGATACAGGAAGAGTTGATCGCAGGCCAGCAGCGGTTTGCGATCGTCCTGATAGCCCACTATCAGATTGCGCGCCCGCAGCACGATGTCGCCGCTACGCGGCTGCGTGCTCAGATTAAAGCGCATCGACTTGCGCGTTTCAGGCCGCTTGATCAAGTCGGCTGATTTTTTCAGGCGCTCCAGCCGGGTGCGCCGTCCCTGTGCCTGCCGCGTGTTCTGTCCCGCAATGTTACGGCGGATGTACTCTTCTTCCTTGACGATGAACTCGCGCTGCCGTTCATATTCCCTTAATTGGGACTCGCGGCGATCGTCGCGCTGCAATAGGTAATCGGTGTAGTTGCCGCGATAAGCCTCGATCTGGCCGTGCTGCAAGTCCCACACGGTGTCGGCCACCGCATCGATGAAGTAGCGATCGTGCGAGACCAGGATCAGCCCGCCATGATAATCGCGCAGCGTCGCTTCCAGCCACTCGACCGCGCTCACGTCCAGGTGATTCGTCGG
>JAUQXC010000066.1 GCA_030834825.1 Thermoflexales bacterium | reverse complement strand
TGACGGAGTAGCGCATGGGGTGATAGTGTGAGACGGGTTGTATCATGCCTGAAATGGTATCAGTTCCTGCGGGTGGTGTAAAGCCAGGCGAGCGCGGTGCTGGCGATCAAAGGTAAGATGACGACCAGGTGCAAAACCAACCCGATGGCAAGTGCTATCTCTAAAGATACGCCAAAGACGTTAAGTGTCAATATGCTCAAGCCTTCAAATATGCCCACCGCGGCGATGGATGGCGGCAGTGCGATGCCGATCATCAAGACAGCTAAGAGCGTCGTGGCGGCCAGCCACGAATCAAAACCGAAGGCGCGCTGCACTGCATAGTTGACGACGACGCTCGACCCCCACGTGATCGCGGTCCAGCCTGCTGCGCCTGCCACGGTGTCACGGTGCCGCAGCGCCGTCAGGCTATCGAGCAGGCGCTGCAAGTTGCCATGCGTAAACCGGCGTCCGCGTGCCGGCAGCCCGGTTAACGCCCGATCGAGCTTTGCCAGCCCGCGTGAAACCCAGCGCTCCGGAATGGCGGCTACTCCCACAAAGCCGATCAAGATACCTGCGGCCAGCAGCCCGATCGATCGGGCGGGCGTGAGAAACCAATCGGGCAGGGGCACCGCCCAGGCAGCGATCAAAACCAACACGCACAGTGCTAACCAATCCCACGCTTTCTCGATCAGTATGCTACCCAGGATGCGCGCAAAACTGCTGCCGGGTTCGCGCCCCAAGAAGATTGAGCGCACGACATCCCCCATCCGGATCGGCAGCAGGTGGTTGAGCAGTTGGCCGCTGAGCAGGGCACGCAACAAACTGGCCGGGCGAAAGGTCAAGGGGCGGAGTAAGACGGTCCAACGTCGCATCCGCGTCAAGTAGCTGGCGAGCGTGAGGATCACGGCAACGCCGATCCAACTCCACTCGATGCTTCGGAGGGTGAGCGAAAGCTGAACAGGATCGATCTCGCGCGCAATCAACCCGACGCCGATCGCGCTGCTGGTAAGCCCCAACGCCAGCCACAAGCAGGAGCGAAGTGATCGCCAGGATCGTTCGGGCCGGGAAGTCGTGCTCACTCCTCAAACACTTCCGCTTGTGAGAACAATCGGCCTTGTGCATCCTTGGCCGACAGCACTGGCGGCTGACCGTCGACGAGCGGCCACCCGACGTTGACTTGCGGATCGTTCCACGCCAGGGTGCGTTCCCACTCCGGCGCGTAGTAGTCGGTGACCTTATAGATCAGCTCGACTGTCTCGCTGAGTGAATAGAAGCCGTGCGCGAAGCCAGGGGGAACCCACAACTGACGCTTGTTGTCGGCAGACAGGATCGCGCCGGTCCACTGACCAAAGGTGGGCGAGCGGCGACGCAGATCGACCGCCACATCGAAGATTTCGCCGTTGACCACGCGCAGCAGTTTGCCCTGCGTCTGCCGGATCTGATAGTGCAGGCCGCGCAGTGTGCCGCGCTGCGAGCGTGAATGGTTGTCTTGCACGAACTGGCCGGTGATGCCCAGCTCGGCCAGCTGGCGTGCGTGATAGGTTTCCATGAAAAAGCCGCGAGCATCGTAAAACACTTGCGGTTCGAGGATCAGCACGTCTGGAATTTCAGTTGGAATGGCTTTCATAGTGTTTTCTTACGGCGCACCCGGCGCCAGAGTGAGATCAGGCTCAGCACGGCGAGGATCAGCCAGAGCACGGTTTCCAGCCAGGTGGCCGCGGTCAGTCCCAGGCCAAGGCAGATCAAACCAGCGGCTGCCAACAACGCTGGTTGATAGCCAGACTGCTGCAAGACAACGCGCAGCCGCTCACCGCGCAGACTGGCGAACCAGCTGGCGTAGCTGAGTGTCGCCAGGGCCAGCGCGGCGCCGCTAATCCACACGGCGCTGGATAGAACAAGCGGCCAATCGATCATGCTGCTGTGCGGAACTGCGCGATCACTTCGTCGAGTGTTTGATCGAGCATCACAGTGGGCTGCCAGCCGAGGGCGGCCTTGATCTTTTCGGTGCTGGGCACACGGCGTCGCATATCTTCAAAGCCGGATTCGTAGGCCTGATCGTACGGGATCAGCTGAATCTCCGATCGGCTGTGGGCACGCTGCACGATGCGCTGGGCCAGCTCCAGGATGGTGATCTCGTCACTGCTGCCGACGTTGAAAATCTCACCGACGGCGCGCGGCTCCTGGCTCAGCCCCACCACGGCGCGCACCGTATCTTTGACGTTGCAGAAGCAGCGCGTTTGCTGTCCATCGCCATAAACGGTCAGCGGCAGATCGTCGACGGCCTGTTTGGCCAGACGCGGGATGACCATGCCATAGGTGCCGGTTTGACGCGGGCCGACGGTATTGAAGAAGCGGCAAATCACGATGGGAACGTGGAATTGTTTGTGATAGGCCAGCGCCAGGAATTCGTCCATGGCCTTGGATTCGGCGTAGCTCCAGCGGCTCTTGGTCGTCGAGCCCATCACCCGATCGGCTGTTTCGCGAAACGGCAGATCGTTGCTCTTGCCATACACTTCCGAAGTCGAAGCCAGCAGCACTTTGCGCCGATAGCGCCGCGCCAGGCCCAGCACCGTCTCGGTGCCGAACAAATTTGTTTCGATGGTGCGGACCGGGTCCTTGATGATCAACTCCACCCCCACCGCCGCGGCCAGGTGATAGATGACGTCGCAGTCGCTGACCAGCCGATCCATGACGCTATCGTTGCGGATGGTCTCGTTGACGAATTGGAACTGGGGCCGATCGATGAATGATGCGATGTTCTCCAGACGGCCCGTGGAGAGATCGTCAATGACGACGACATGCTGGCCTTGAGCCAGCAACGCTTCGGCTAAGTGACTTCCGATAAACCCGGCTCCGCCGGTAATCAATGATCGCTGCATACTTTCCTCGTTGATTTCAATTTGCGAGCCATTATAACCGCCCTGTCCAAAAATAAAAAGAAACCGGATTCTCGCAAGAATCCGGTTTCTCCATGGCTGTACTCAGCGCGCCTACTTCTTGTTCCACCATACGGCCAACATCGCGTCATGGCCGAACTCGAAGTATTCGACGGTGACGGTATGCGGCCCGGCGGCGAGGTTGACGGTGCCGACTTCCGTAGTGCCTGCGTGATTGGTCCAGGCGCTGATCACGGCATTACCGTCAACGAAGACACGCACGCCGTCGTCAACCTGGGCTCGGAACTCATACAAGCCGCCCGTGGCGAGATACTGTGTGCTGGTGCAGCGCATTGACCACAGGTCTTTGTTGATGCCCGGGTGGGGTGAGTCGGCGCCCCAGTTAAGGTTCAGCACCGGGATAATCACATTCACTCGCGGATCGTCAAGTTCCTGATTGCCGTAGTAGGTGCAAGTCCAGGCGCTGCCACCCGTATTCCCGCCCGGTACAGGTGTAGGAGGTTGGCCCGGCATCGGCGTCACGGGCGTTGACGTGCTGACTTTCTGATAACTCAAGTAAGCGAAAGCCGTGCCCGTATCTTCATAGTAGTCAAAGCGCACGATGTGATTACCCGCGCCCAACGGGACATCTACCACATAGGTCTGTCCGCTGGCGGCCTGCCATTGATCGAGGATCAGCACGTTATCGATGAACAGCCGCGCTCCATCATCAAACCTGGCCGCGAAGCGGTAAGTGCCCTCGGTCAAGTTGAGTGTGCGGGTCCAGCGCACCGAAAAGCGATCGGCCGCGATCTTGGAGTTGGTCCAGCCCATGCCCCAGTTGAAGGCGATGTTCTTGTCGTTGCGCACGAGCGACGGCGTGCCAGCAAAGTCCTGATTGTTGAAGTACTCGCCTTTCCACTGGGCATAGCTTGTGCCTGTGCTGCCACCGGGCGTGGGCGGCTTGGTCGTGCCACAGGGAATGTACAGGATCATGCCGGAATAGATGTAATTGGGATTGAGGATGTTGTTGGCGGACATGATTGCCCAGACCGTTGTGCCATAGCGCCCGGCAATGCTGCTCAGTGTGTCGCCCCATTGAATGGTGTAGTAGGTGCCGCACGGCGGCTTGGGCGGCACCGGCGCGCTGCCCGGAATGCACAACGCCTGCCCGGCGTAGATCAAATTGGCATTGTAGATGTTGTTGGCCGCCATGAGGGTCTGCACCGCCACGCCATACTGCCGGCTGATGCTATTCAGGGTATCTCCAAACTTCACGGTATGATAGGCCACACAGGTGTACGAAGCCTGGGGCGCGGCTACGGCCACACTGCCTATCGAGGCCAGCATCAAGGCCAGGGCCACCAGGATGATAATTACGCGGCGAGTAGTCATTGTTTGGCTCCTTATCTGCTGCACAAACTGGGCAATCTGTCTCAAACGTGTTTCTAAAATACCACATTCGAGCTTGCAAGGCAAATCTGACGAGGGGCACCGAGGCAATTGCAGCTTAATCGGGGGCGATTGAAACCCGGCGACTACCCACGCCGCTGCTCCTTCGCTGCGCTCAGGACTTCGGCTGCGGGGTGCTTCGCAAAGTCGCGCCTCGCGGGCGGACCACTGATCGTCGGCCTACGCCGACGCGGAATAATGCGCCGTCCGGCAAAGATGTATAATTCCACTCAGTGTGGTATAACCGGTAACTCATTTCCAACCTCTCACTTCCAACCCATGCTCGATTCCCTCAACTTGCTTTCCGTATTGCTGATTGCGTTTGCCGGTGTAGCGGGCGGCGCAGTGAATGCGCTGGCGGGCGGCGGCACATTGATCACCTTCCCGGTGTTGACGGCGGTGGGCATTCCCCCTGTTGCGGCGAGCATTACCAATACCGTGGCGTTGAGTCCCGGTTACTTCGGCGCAACGCTGGCCCAGCTGAAGGATTTGCGGGGTCAGGGTCGCCGCTTGAAGTTGTTGCTGCCCACCGGTGCGATCGGCGGCATCGTCGGCGGATTGTTACTCCTCAATACCACCGATAAGGTCTTCCGCGAATTGGTGCCGTTTTTGATCTTGATGGCGGCGGGCTTGTTGGCGGCACAAGATCGGTTGCGAGGCTGGTTGCTGCGCCGCCTGGCTCAATCAGGCCGATCAGGTCTGCACGAAAGTTGGGCCATTCCGCCGGTGTTCCTCGCCTCGATCTACGGTGGTTACTTCGGCGCAGGCTTGAGCGTGATCGTGTTGGCGGTGTTGGGGCTGGTGCTGGAAGATACGTTGACGCGCCTCAACGGTTTGAAGCAGGCCATCGCGCTCAGCGTCAACCTCACGGCGGCGATCTTTTTCCTGTTCTCCGGGCAGGTGGTGTGGCTGGCCGCGATCGTGATGGCGGTCGGCGCGCTGATCGGCGGATCGCTGGGCGGGCGACTGGCCGGCCGGATCAAGCCGAGTTCGCTGCGCCGGATTGTCGTGATCGTCGGCGTGATGGTGGGTGTGATCTATCTGGTACGAGGTTGAGTGGTAGAGACTGTTTCTTACACCGCGGAGAGCGCTAAGGACGCTGAGAGAAATGAGATCACATTCGAAAACTCTGCGTTCTTTGCGTGTTTCGCGGTGAATTTCAGTCACCATATTCAGAGGATAGACTGCCAGGGGCACAGTGCTGGATTATTCGCGGATTACGGATCGGTTGTACAGCGCCGTGGAGCCGATGAATCAGTCAAACGCGCTCAAGGTTACTTTCGCGCAGGCGTTTGTGACGATTGAACGAGGCTCACATCTGCTGGGGGTGTCTACTCACCGCGCTCAATCAGCGGCAGGTAAGTGCGAAATGGGAATCCCGTTAGGATGGCGCTCCACCTTTGAAGGTCTTGGGTCTGCGCAGGGTCAAGTACATCTGCGATATAGATCTCCACATAGGCAGCGTTATAGGTTTCGTAGGCAAATTGAAGGGCAAGCGCCGCCTTCCCGCCGGCCCCTGTAAACGGCTTCAGGGCCTGAAACACAATGTAGGTCCGATCTTTGACAGCAAACAGGTGCTTGCCCAGGCCATCTGCCAGAGGAGTGGCTTCGTTCAAGGTTTCCTGAAAGAAACCTAACGTGAGCTGCCCCGGATTGTTGAAATCTTGCAGCAGGCGATCCATGATTTCCTGATCAAGTGGATAGGAATGGTCGGCATCGTCCATTCTGAAAAAACCTAGAAAACCGAACTTATTGGGGAAAATATCGCGGGTCATATGGACCGATTGCACCACCGCGTTCACGAATTTTGCGCGGGTGTACTCTGGCAGAGTGGTTAGCGTTTGAGTTAAGTCCCGCACGCATTGCAAGCCGACGATAGGCGCGTCCAGCATCAGCAGGGTGGGGTGATCGGCAAAACGCACCAGCGTACCATCGGGCAATGGGACAGGATGGTCCGCCAGCGCCTGCAGGTAAGTGCGCCAGGCATTCAGGGCCGTCTGACTCCACGGCACAGCAGTGGTCACGGTGCGACCCCCTGGAGCATGCGACTCCCATACTTCCTCGGCGGGCAGTTGCTCTACGAGGTATTCTGGAACTTCCACAGCAAAGACTTCGACGTTTAGTTTTTTGCCGGTGGACTGCAAAGCGGCCATGACCGCATCGATTTTGGAGAAGTCATATTGGCCTGGAACTATTTCCGTCGCTGCCCAGGAAAACCCAATCGTCACGCCTTCGATATAGTCCAGGTTGCCGATCTGACTGATAATTTGTAGGGATTGATCTGTTCCGCCGTGTGGACCACCCAGACCTGCCAGCACAAAAATTCCGCGCGGACGGTTCGCTAAGTTTGAAAGAGGAGTCGCCGCCACAGGAACAGCTGGGGCCGCCCCGATCGTGAGTAATACTGCCCCAACCACGACCGACAATGCTCCAACGAACATGCCGATCAACCATTTATGCCCCATCGGAATCCTCCATGCTGTACTATGAAATGTCCTTCATACAGGCATAGGATGATTGTCAGATGGAGGCATTGCCGCAGCATGGCGGCGTTGTAAATTTCCGGTAAAATGCTGAGAAGGCGAAACGTGATGAACAAAGTCCTGGATTACTCGGAATTACTGAACAGCGAAGTGATGAGAAGGCGTCACGTCCAGTGCGTTTGACCTTGTCGCACTGGCTGCGCGATCCATCACATGTCTGCGCCTTGTAGTCTCTGCTAACGAGAACAAGCTGCACGCTGTGTTCGCTCACCTCGCCTGATTATGGTTCCTCTGTATACTCAGTAATGTGCCAGCGTTGGATTCACTATTTGCTTCAACTGCGGATTTCACTTGAATCCGATCTTCATCACCTGCGGATTTCTCCAGGCGATTTTCTGAGAGCTTCAAAACTGCTTCTGTGCGAGAAGTTACCCCTAACTTAGCATAAATGTTGTCCAAAAGAAATTCTACTGTTCGAGTAGAGATGCCAAGTTCAAAAGCAATCTGTTTATTGCTTTTGCCCTGCAATAAAAGCTTAACAACATTGTTTTCACGCTCACTGAATGGGTTACTGTCAATATCCATTTTTTGTTTCCACTTGGCTATATTTTGCGCACCCAACCATTAGCATCAGCTGCCGCACATTGACGGCATCGTTGTTACAACGATGCCCAGAATCTCTCCAAGATAAAAGCCACTGCCTCTGGGGCCTCAGCCATCCAACAGTGATTGAGGCCGTTCATACGTACCGTGTCGGCCTTGAGCTGCTCAGCGACCTCCAACGACATCGCCTCAGCCTCAGGAGGATCAGGCAAGAGCAGCACTAATCCGCGCGAGCGGGGAGGGTTCTTGATACCTAACATTCGCCCGAAAAGCGCACGGTTCCAACCGAAATAACGCCTTGAGACTCGGCAGATTTCGCCCGAAATTCGGGGGAGTCCAAAGGGTGCTATTAAGACAGCACTTTACCTTGAGGAGGCTGTCTGATGAGTACCCGTGTGCTTGTGCTGCCCCAGCGATCTGAAACGTCGTTCGCGCCGTTGGCGGTGCTGGGATATTGTCTGACCCGCACAGACTTTTTCGCGCCGTTGCGCGAAGTGAATCTGCACATGAAAGCCGTGCAACACCAACCCGACCAGAAATTGCAGGATATCATTGTCAGCATTCTGGCAGCGTGTACGTCCATTAAACAAAGTGATCTGCGGTTGCGGCCCGATGTCGTGTTGAGCGCTGCCTGGGGCCGCGACCAGTTTGCGCAACAATCGACGCTCGCCGACACCTTGGATGCTTTTACGGCGCAATCCGTGAACCAGTTACACCGTGCGACGCAGAGCGTGTATGTGCAACATGGGCAAGTGTTGCATCACGACTTTGCGCAGTGGTTGATGCTCGACACGGATTTGACGGGCTTACCCATTTCGCGTCGCGCCGAAGCCAGTGAGAAAGGCTACTTCAGCGGGGCGCGCAACACCTATGGGCGTCAATTGGTGCGCGTCAGTGCTCCCATATATCACGAGACGTTATTGTCGCTACTCTATCCGGGCTCGCAAAATGGCTCGACAACCTTCAAAACCTCGGTGCGCGCTGTCCAGAATCTGTTGCAACTCACGCGGGCCCAACGGCAACGAACGGTCTGGCGAACCGATGGCGGCTTGGGCACCGATGAAAATATCAATTGGGCTTTGGCGCACGATTATCAAGTGATGATGAAGGGCTACAACGGGAAACGTGCGACCGCATTCGCACGACAGATTGCCGACACGGATTGGTACCCGCTGCGGGCCGATCGCTGGGTGGCAGTGGTGCCCAAGGCCCCGCGCTATGCGCGTCGTACCCAAACGCTGGTGTTGCGCTGGCTGACAGACTCAAAACAGCTGCAGCACGCCACACTGGTTCACTCCTTGCTGGATCAAGATTGGCATACCGTCCCTAACTTATATGATGGTCGCGGTGCGATGGAAACGGAAATCAAAGCCGACAAGGCGGGGCTGTTGATTCCCAAACGCCGCAAGAAACGGGCCGCTGCCCAAGAAGCCTTGATTCTACTCAGTGATTGGGCACACAACATCTTGGCCTGGTCGCGTCACTGGATGTTCACCGATAGTCGGTTTGTGCACTTCGGACCAGCGGCTTTGGTTAACGATGTCTTGTGTCTGCCCGGCGAAATCGTCATCAAGGGTGATCAACTGCAAATGGTCGCTTTGCGCGAATCGCACCCTTATGCGCTGGAAATGACCACTTGCCTGGTCAAATTACTCGAAAAATTTGAACTCGCGTGATTTTCGGGCGAAACTCCCGCCTTTCCTCAATAGGAATCCCGGGAATTTCGCCCAAAAGTTAGGTGATATCCTCCCACCAACCCGCGGCAACATTGGGAACCGCAGAGCGGTAGAAGTCGAGAATGCTTTGGCTCATGACCTCGTCATGTGCTTTGCCGATCACGTGTGCCAGATCACGTGGCACGCCTTCCTCAACGAGACGTGAAACGGTGCTTTGCGGGTCATCGGGATGGGCCTCACGCGTAGTTTTGAGCAGCGCTTCACCAACCCCGGGGATCTGCAAGTCGTGAACGCGCTTTGGCCAAACAAAGTGAGGATGGAAAATGTTCGCAACATCGACAACCCAACTGCGCACAGGGATATCGAAGGCTGATACGACGCGCAGAGTCAATAGAGCGCCAAGATCGTGCCCGACAATATCGACGGGTTGGCCGAGTTGCTTCAACCTCGTGCCTAGCCATTCGGCATAGGCATCCCTGGTTCCGCTGAAGCCATCTGGACGAGGCGTGCCGAAGCCCGGCAGTGCGACAGGTCTTGCCTCACGACCCAGTGTCGTCAGGAGAGGCGTCCAAATTTCACTTGTTTCTGGCAGTCCATGAACGAAGACGATCGTCATCGCTAGTGTACCATTCAAGGCCGTGTAACTGTCCGCCCAACTGAAGCTGTAACTTCATCTGCAAAGTTGCGGTCTGATTCTAAAGCCATTTCAAATTCTCACCCAACTTTCGCCCGAAAATCGGGCATCTCCAACCGCTAAAACGGCTTGAAACCGTTCAAATTTCGCACGAAATTCCTGGAGTTCCAATATGGCCACGAATGCCTTTCGTGCTGGCAACATAGGGGATTCGTCTGCAGCTATGGTGCACGCGACATTAATGGGAGCATTTATCTCCGCCTGACCTTTGCGACTCTACGCGGTGCATTTTTGAGTCGTTTAGGCCGGAATTTTTGGAAACCCGCGATTTTCGGGCGAAATCACCGGGGTTCCTATTTGGGAAACACAGGAATTTCGCCCAAAAGTTAGGTCTCAGCCAAGTATCAAAAATAGAGGGTTCTAGGCGACAACTTTCTCGCTGCTGCGCCAGCGTGTCTCACTTGTGGTACGATCCAGCACATGTCCACGCTGCTGCTTGCCACCAAAATTACCCTTCCGCCGCTCAGATCTAACCTCGTCACGCGCCCGCGCTTGATCGAACGGTTGGAGGCTGGCTTACAGCAGAGTCGCGGCGTGACGCTCGTCGCTGCGCCCGCAGGCTATGGCAAGACCACGCTCATTCGCAGTTGGGTCGAATCACACGCTTTCGGTGCGGCTTGGGTGGCGCTCGATGCGGACGACAATCAGCCGCCGCGCTTCTGGGCTTACGTGATCGCCGCGTTGCAAACGATCGAGGCGACGTTAGGCCGTGAATTGCAGCAGACGCTGCGAGCATTGCGCTTTCGCTCGACGCCGCTGCCTGCTGAGGACGACGGAATCACCTCCGGCCTGGCGGCATTGATCAACGATCTGGCGCAACACCCCCAGCGCTTAAGCTTGATCCTCGACGACTATCATTTGATCGAATCTGCCGACATTCACCGGCAGGTCGCGTTCTTGATCGATCATCTGCCGTCGCAATTGCGCCTCGTGTTTGCCACGCGCGCCGATCCGCTGGATTTACCCATCGCCCGCTTGCGTGCGCGCCAGCAGCTCACCGAACTGCGCGCTGACGATCTGCGCTTCACGCCGGAAGAAGCCGCCGCGTTTCTCAATCAAACGATGGGGCTGAGTTTGACGGCGGATGATGTGGCCGCGTTGGAGGCGCGCACCGAGGGTTGGATCGCCGGACTGCAACTCGCCGCGCTGTCGCTGCAAGGTCGATCGGATGTGCGGCAGTTCCTGGCGGCGTTCACCGGCACACATCGCTTCGTCGTCGATTACTTGCTGGAAGAAGTGCTGCGCCGCGAGGCCGGCGAGGTGCAGCACTTCTTGTTGCAGACTTCCCTTCTCGATCGCTTGTGTGGATCATTGTGCGAGGCCGTGACGCAGCAGGCCGCCGGAGCTGAGCGGCTCCAGCGGCTGGCGAATGAAAATCTCTTCCTCGTGCCGTTGGATGATCAACGACAGTGGTATCGCTATCATCAGTTGTTCGCCGATCTGCTGCGCGCGCGCCTGGAGCAGACGCAGACCGATCGGGTGGCCGAGCTTCAGCGGCGCGCCTCCGCCTGGTATCTCGATCATGAGATGTATCCCTCTGCGGTCACCCACGCGCTCGCCTCGCGCGATATCGATTGGGCCGCGACGGTGATCGAACAGGCGGGCAAGATCTGGCTGCTGCGCAGCGAGTTGAACACGGTCATGACGTGGTTGCAGGCGTTGCCGATCGAGGTGGTGCGATCACGCCCGCGGTTGAGCGTGGTGTGGGCCTGGGTGCTGCTGGTGTCGGGACGTCCGCAAGAGATTGTAGAGTGTGTGCAAGATCTGGAGCGGTGGTTGACGACGCATCCCACGGACGCGCTTGTGCCGATGATTCAAGCCGAGGTAACCGCCATTCAGGCTTATGCCGTACGTCTCGTCGGCGACTTTCCCCGCGCGATCGAATTGTCACAACGAGCCTTGGAGCAGCTGTCGCCGGCTGAGCATCTGCGCAGCTTGATCAGTTTCAATCTGGGCATGGCGCATTCCAACAACGGAAATCTCAGTGAAGCGCACCGCGCCTTTGAAGAAGCGGCGCGCTTTAGTGAACATATGGGTGATTCTGAAGTGATGCTGCTGGCCATGACGAGTGTGGCTCAAATCCAGGAAACCCGCGGCCAGCTGCGCGCGGCCGAGCAGACGTGCCAGCAGGTGTTGGAGCGGGCCGGCAGTGAAGCGGCCTGGTCGCCCATGATGAGTTTTGCGTTGATGGCGCTGGGCGGCGTGCAGTATCAGTGGAACGAGCTCGCCGCAGCCGAGAGTTGGTTGCGGCGCGGCATCGATTTAGCCCAACGAGGCGGCAATACCGAACTATTGATGGCGGGTTATTCGTCGCTGCTGTGGGTGCGGCGGGCGCAAGGTGATCGGCGTGGCGTGGCCGAGGTGTTGAACCACCTGACGCAGATCGCGCAACGTTATCAAACGCCGCGCATCGACGAACTGGCGGATTTTTATCGGGCGTGGGTGGCGTTGGGCAATGAGGATTTGCGGCCCGCGCAAACCTGGCTCGAGCGCGCCAAGCGGGACGACGCGGATCCGATCGATCTGGCGCATCTCCTCGATTACACGGTGCTGGCCCGTGTGCGTCTGGCCGCCGGTGAACCCGATCGCGCGCTGCGGTTGTTGGAACGCTTGCACCAATTGGCCGCAAGCGCCGGACATGGTCGCAGTGTCATCGAAATTCTGATCCTTACTGCGCGCGCATGGCAGGCCAAAGGCGATCACGCCCAAGCGCTGAAGGTTCTACGCCGGGCGATCGAGCTGGCCGAACCCGAAGGGTATATCCGCCTTTTTGTGGACGAAGGCGAAGCGATCCGCTTGTTGATTTTGGATTTTAGATTTTTGATTAAGGCACATCCTTCTGCTGCGATCCACCATTTGCGCCTGTTGGCACATGCTGACAAGCTTCTGAACTGCTTTCCACCTACCGAAGAACAATCTCCCGTGACAATCCAAAATCTACTTAACCCACTAAGTGATCGAGAAGTGGAGGTGCTGCGACTCATTGCTGCCGGACATTCCAACGAAGAAATTGCAGAGCGGCTCATCATCAGCTTAGGCACTGTCAAAGCGCATACCTCCAACATCTACCGTAAACTTGACGTGCGGGGCCGCGCCCAGGCCATCGTGAAGGCGCGGGAACTCAACCTCGTTTAGTCTCCAAATAAACCCCACAATAAACCTTTGCCCGATGACGGCGCGTGCCGATCGGAGTATGCTGGGCGAAATCCAACTCGGAAAGGCCCGGGCATGAAGATCGTGGCATTGAATGGCAGCCAACGCGGCGACAAAGGCTACACTCATTTCCTGATCGAGCGCCTGTTTCAAGGCGCACGCGCCGCCGGGGCAGAGTGTGAAGAGATCAGCCTGGCCCGGCACAAACTCAATCGCTGCTTAGCCTGCCGCGAATGCCAGGGCGAGATCCACTATCTGAACTGTCTCTATACCGACAAGGACGACGTTAGTGCTATCTTTCAGAAGATGAGGGCGGCGGATCTCATTATCTATGCCACGCCCGTCTACGTGTTTGGCATGTCGAGCTTGCTCAAAATGCTGTTGGAACGCTTCTACGGGACGGGCGATAGTTCGCTGCTGCGTGTGGCGGACAGCGGCCTGATGTTCCATCACATCGATCCGGCGTTGTGTTCAAAGCCGTTCGTGTTGTTGGTGTGCTGTGATAACCTGGAACCTGAAACGCCCGGGAACGTTATCTCCTACTTTCGCACGTTTGCACGCTTCATGGATGCGCCGCAGGTTGGGACATTGATGCGTAATGCCGGTCTGTTATCCGGCTACGGCCAGACCTCGGAAAGTCTGCGACGTTTCCCCAAGTTGGCCGAGGCTTATGCGGCCTTTGTGCAAGCCGGGCGTGAGTTGGCTACGACTGGACATGTTCGCTCTGCCACGCAGCGCCGTGCCAATCAAGACATTGTGCTGGTTCCGTTGTTTGGCTGGCTCAAACGAT
>JAUQXC010000705.1 GCA_030834825.1 Thermoflexales bacterium | reverse complement strand
GGGACACCGATCGATCTATCTCTCGCGGGCCTGCAGCTCGATCAGATCGATCCGGTTGCTTATCAACAGTTCAAGACCAATGACGTTCGCCCGCGTTGGTTTGACGTGACTTCTTCGTTGATTGCTGCACCCGATCGGACCTGGCTGGCGATTGCGGATGATCAACTGATTGCTCCAGAACTGGCACCCTTGTTTGTCGACGGTCAGCCGGTATTGCGGACCGCCACAACCGGCGATCAACGTTCCTACGCGTTGTATTATTTTGATGTGAGCCAACGGTTGTTATCTGCAGCGCGGCGCAGTGAGCAAACTACGACGCTGGGCGAATTGCCCATCAAGTTTGGTGACACGGCGGAGTTAATCGGCTATCAGATACATGAACGAGCTACCAGCCTGGTATTGTTGACGTATTGGCGCGTCGGCGATCAGGTCGTGACGCCGCTGCAAATGTTCGTTCACGTGTTGGGGCCGGATGGTTCGATCACGGCACAGCAGGATCGCCTGGACGTCCCCGCCTTTGGCTGGCGTGCGGGTGACCTCATTGTGCAGATTCATCACATCGACTTGCCTGCGAATATGACAGCACGGTCGATCGCTCTTGGTCTATATAACCCGGATACCCAGCAGCGCCTGCCAGTCGTTGTGAATGATCGCGAAGTCGATCAACGGTTGATCTTAAAACAACTGCCCTGATAAACTGACGATGAAATACCGTTTTGGCGCCGTCATCCTATTGTTGATCATGCTGTGGCTGGAAACCTCAACGTTATCGATCACGGCCGCTACGCCCGACGAGCCGATGCACATCCTGCGCGGTTACGTGTTTGTCCAGCGTGGCTTGGCGCTGGTCACTTATTGGCGGGCCGGCGACCAAGTTGTGAAGCCGATGCAATTGTTCGCGCATGCCATCGGCCCGGATGGCACGATCGTGGCACAAGCAGATCGCCTGGATGTTCCGGCCTTTGGCTGGCGCACGGGCGATCTGATCGCACAAGTCAATCAGCTGCAGTTTGTTGAACCGCCTGCGCCAGAGTTGGCTGATTTACTCGCTGGCATACCCGTAGTTGCCATTGGTCACACGCTGATAGAGCATCCCGCTTATCAGCTCTACCACTTCAGCCTGAGCCAACGTGTCTTAGAGGCAGCGCAACACTCCACCCAAGTTATACAAAACGCGACTTTGCCAGTGACGTTTGAGGCTAGTGTTGAACTGCTTGGGTACGATCTTCGGCCTGACTCTGATCGGCTGACGTTGCTCACCTACTGGCACGCGGGCCATCACAGCGCCGCACCGTTGCAAATGTTTGTGCATGTGTTAAGGCCGGATGGTTCGATCGGGATGCAAGTTGATCGCTTGGACGCCTCCGCCGCCGATTGGCCGCCCGACGATCTAATTGTTCAGATCCATTACATCGATCTCCCTTCCAACTTTAACAAAGGCGCCGTTGCAATTGGCCTGTATCATCCAGACACCGGCACTCGCCTGCCCGTCATTCTCAATGACCGGACAGTAGATCGCTTGCTATTGCCCTTACCTGATCTCAAGTGAACCGCCCCATTACTCGTTACTCATTATTCATTCTTCTTCTGCTCCTGATGCTGGCGCAAATGGCGTTTGCCTCGCCCACTCAATCGGCTGCTTTCGATGAGGGCTATACGATCACTTATGGCTATGCCTATCTGCACACGGGCGATGCCCGCTTGAGCCGGGGACAGAATCCGCCCTTGACGAACGTCTTCATCGCCCTGCCGTTGTTACTGCGCGATGATGTGGTCTTCCCGATCGATCATCCCACCTGGGCGAAAGCCGACATTTACGGCTTCTCCGATGAATTCTTGTGGAAGGCCAACGTCGATCGTGCGGCGAAGCTGGTGCAGTTAGCGCGCTTGCCCGAAATGGCGTTGGCGTTGCTGTTAGCCTGTATCGTGTATGTCTTTACCCGATCGCTCTTCGGCCGCTCAGCGGCTTTGTTTGCGCTGCTGCTCTGCGTGTTTGATCCGAACATTCTGGCGCATGGCCATATCGTCGGAACTGATCTGGGAGTGACATTGTTCATCTTCAGCGCGGTGTGGATGTGGACGACGGCCTTGAAGCAGATGAGCTTGAGACGCACGCTCATCGCTGGCCTGTTGACGGGTGCGGCCTTGTCCAGTAAGTATTCCGCTGTGTGGCTGACACCAATCTTGCTGTTTGTGGCGTTGGCCTATCCCGGCCTGTGTGATCACTGGAAGTTGCGTGTGAAGCTGATGATTGCGTTAGGCGTGGCCGCCTTCGTCGTGATCTGGGGGACGTTCGCTTTCTCGATCGGGCCGATCGCTCCCGGCAGTATTCCGTTACCCGCACCGCAATATTGGGAATCGTTGGGTAAAGTAGCGAGTCGTGTGGAGTCGGGCACGCCGGCATTTATGCTGGATCAAATTTCGCCGACGGGCTTCACGCTGTACTATCCCTTTGTCTTTTTGGTGAAGACGCCGCTGCCCATGTTGATCTGGCTAATGGTTGGTGCGATCAACTTGATCGTGCGCCGCAAATGTGAAACCCTCGCAGCGTGGTTTCCCCCCTTATTGTTTATGGGGGCCTCAATGATCAGCGGCTTGAACCTGGGCTATCGCTTGATCCTGCCCGTGTTGCCGTTTGCCTTGATGATCGCTGGGCAGGGTAGTGCGGCGCTTTTAACCGGAATGCTTAGGCCACCCAAGCCCAACGATGCTGAGAAAAAAACCGGAAATACGCCGTGGCTCCGTATCTCGGTGGCAGGTCTTTTACTCTTCTGGCTGGTGCTTGACACTTTGACTACTGCGCCCAACCACCTCGCCTATTTCAATCAACTGATCAATCCCGATCAAGATTACAATATGTTGGTCGATTCCAATCTCGATTGGGGACAGGATCTTATTGCGTTGCACGAATGGCAGACCCTTCAGCGAGTCGACGATCTCCAACTTGCCTATTACGGCACGGCGCGTCCTGAAGCCTATGCGGTGAAGGCCCATTTGTTGCCGAGCTTCCCGCTCAATGACTTCGGACCGGAAGTCGATGGCTTCAACGCCTATGCCTTACCGCCCGCTCACTATGCCGTCAGCGCAACGAGCTTGCAACTGGGCACGTTATACAGCCGTTGGAAGCTCTATGATGCGTTCAAGGAACGTACGCCGGAAGCGCGGGTAGGGCGATCATTTCTGATTTACAATGTCGGCTATCCTTCACCAAACGTGGATCGCACGGTGGTACTTGGCCCTCTGGCGAGCGATCTCGATCGTGAAACGTTGGGGGGACATGAAGATCGGCAATTGATCGTGAAGTGGGCAGGGCAGGATGCCGCGGTGTTGGACATGCAAGGCAGGGCGCGTTACATCACGCGCGGCGGCGAACCCATTGTCGGTTTTGCACCCACGATCCATCAGGCCCTATTGGAACACGGGGTAAAACTGGGCAGTGATGCCAGTGGCGAGCTGCGCCTGTGGGAAATCGATGCGCAATCAGCGCTGCGGGCGAGTCTGAAAACATGGGAAAGTAAACCGATTTTTGCGTCTGGTGGCACGCCGCTCAAATTGCCATTAAAGTTTACGGGGGGCTTGACGTTGCTGGGGTATGATCTGCCCGCTGGGTCAGAGCAGCCGATCGAGTTGGTGACATACTGGCGCGTTGATCAAGTGTTGTCACTTCCCTTGTCTGTTTTTGCGCATGCGGTCGACGCGGCCGGAAATATTGCCGGGCAAGGAGATGGTCTCAATCTCCGGTTGAGCTCGTTGGAACCCAGCGATGTCTTCGCGCAGCATTTCGTGATCGGCCCCACGAAACCTGTGCAAGTGCTCCGCATCGGACTTTATCAGCCAGTGACGGGCCAGCGTTTTCAAACTGCTGGGCAGTCTGACCACGTCGTGATCCGGTTACAACCATGATGTCCCTGACGAATCATCTTAATGCTTTATTCGCGCGTCGTTGGTTTGGCGTGATCCTCTTTGTTGCCTTCCTTTTGCTGTGGGCGGTTTTAACCAAAGTCCATACACATTCGTGGCAGGAAGAATCGCGCATGGCGACGGTGCAGGCCTTGGTGGAGCAAGGCACATTCATCATCGATCATACGGAGCTTAATCGTACCGGTGACAAGGTCTTCATCAACGGACACTTCTATTCTGATAAGACACCTCTCTTGTCAGTGGCGGCGGCGGGTGGCTACTTGCTCTTGCACAACGTCTTCGGCCTCACGCTCGATCCGGCGATCTGCGTGCCCGACGAAGATGCTGCCGCCTGCCGCGCTTTCACGCCCACCGGTACGCGTTTCACGGCTTTCTACTGGCTGACGTTGATCTTCATCGGTGGATCGGCTTCACTCCTTATTGTCTTATTCTGGCACGCCCTGTTGAACGCGGGCGTGAGTGGTACAGCGGCGACCGCGCTAGCGATAACGTTGGGCCTGGCCTCGCCCCTCGCGCCGTATTCTATCGTTTTCGCGGGTCATGTTCCGGCGGCGTTGTGTTTTTTTGCGGGGTTTTATCTGTTGATTGCAAGTTTAGGAGTGGAAGCTTTAGCCGGGCGATCTACCGAGCATGCTGGGGGGCCGACTAAAACCTCCACGCCATTTGTGAAGCGGTGCCATTGGAAATTCTTCTGGGCCGGATTCTTCATCAGCCTCGCTGCTAACATCGACCTGACCGTGGCGATCTTTCTCATCACATTTGGCTTATGGGTGTTGTTTGTTCGGTGGCGGCAGCTGCTGCCTTTTGCGTTGGGCGCTGTGGTTCCCTTTGCGCTGAGTGCGCTCGTTAACTATTCGGCCGCTGGGACGATCATGCCGCTCTACTTCGATCCGAAAGCGTATGACTTCGTTGGCACGGTGCTGAACACCACCGTGGGCGGCACGAACGGCTTTTATTCTTGGGAGTTCGGCCTGCGCTACACCTACGATATGTTTATCGGCCAGCGTGGTCTGTTCTCATTCACGCCGATGCTGATCTTTGCCTTCAGCGGCATGGCCGCGATCTTCAAGCAGCATCGCCAGCGTGGCTTGATCGCGGCAGCGCTCGGCGGCTCGCTCATCTTTGCCGTATATCTTATTCTACGCACGGATAACTTCGGCGGACTGGCCTGGGGTACCCGTTGGTTTGTACCGTTGGTTCCGGTGTGGTGGTACTTTGCGTATGCTGCATACTGTGTCCTGCGTCAGGGACGGTTTGCAACCAGCGGGGCGTTGCTCTTTTGGGGGGCGGTGCTGCTGTCGTTCTTGATGGCTGTACAAGGCCTGCATGATGCGTGGCGCGAAGCAACGCCGTTCATTCACTTCTAGATAGGACACGTTACTCTGGATGAACACAGATCGATCCCAAATCCCAAATCCCAACCCCCAAATTCTCTGGTTGCTGATTCCAACGCTGCTGTTGATCGCCGTTCTAACATTTGATCTTCTCCCACTGCTGCGTGGCAACGACGAGTGGCGTTGGCCGTTGCGCCCGATCGCGGCGACCGCGCGCCTCCTCATTCCGATTATCACACTGGGTCTCTACGTTTTTTGGGCCGCGCGCTGGCTCAAGCATTTTGAGGGGGAAGTCTCCCGCCGTGCCGAGCGGTGGTTCGTGCTATCTGTCATCCTCGCCGCGCCGATCATTCAACTTGCCCTGGCGGCGGCGGTATCGCATGTCCCGCTGCTGGAATTTTTTGGCCCAACGGTTTCGGTTCACAATAGCGGTTACTTCACGACGGCGGTTGCCACGCCTGATCTCGGCTCCTGGCTGGCTAACTTCCCGGCGCAAATGCCGTCGTTGCCCATTCATGCGCAGTCGCATCCCCCTGGGCCTGTCATCGTCCATTGGCTTAGCTGGCAGATCTTTCAAGCGCTGCCACCGTTGGCAGAGGCCATCGCCTTGCCGCTGCGCACGCTGCAATGTCACAACCCCGCGCTCATGTCCTTGGAGCATGCTCAGCTTGCCAGTGCTTCACTGGGCCTGCTCCTGCCGTTGATTGGCGGACTGGCGGCCTGGCCGTTGTATGCCCTGGCCAAACGCCTGGCCACCGCGCGAGTCGCCGCCATCACCGTGTTGTTGTTTCCGCTTCTGCCACTCTTCGCGTTGTGGATGAGCCAGTGGGATCAGACGTATCCGCTCTTGTTGTTGCTTGGTCTTTACCTGACACACACTGGCCTTGAGAAGACATCGTGGCGGCGTCTCTTTGCCGCGGGGGTGCCGCTCTCGATGGCGTCGTTCTTCAGCGTGGGCAACTTCGTGTTGATGGTGCTCGTCGGACTGTACGGTTTGGTCTGGCTTTGGTTCCACCGCGCATCGCTCCGGCCCTCCATTTCTCTTTTGCTTCGTCTCGCCTTCACCTTTGCGTTGGGCTGCGCCTCGATCTGGTTGCTGTACTGGCTGTGTTCTGGCGTTAATCCGCTTGATGTGATTTCCACCGGCTCGCGCCTGGCTTTTGAATCGACGACGGGCAACCGATCCTATGGCGTGTGGTTGCTCGGCAACCCGATCGACTTTCTCGTCTTTCTCGGTTTTCCGATCGTGATTCTGCTGCTCTCTCACTTACTCAAACGGGCGCCGCTTCCCCAAGCATTGTGGCCAATGGCCATCGCCACCTGCGGTACCTTGATCTTATTGTGGCTCTCCGGCATTGTGCGCGGCGAAGTCGGGCGTTTGTGGATCTATTTCGGTCCGCTGCTCGTCCTGCTTGCCGTCGGCTGGCAAGCGGCCGGGGGCAAACATCAAGGTGCTGCGCATGACCCATTGGGGCAAAGCCTCCTGGTGGGACGCCTTCCGCTTTACATTTCACTCATTGCACTTCTGGCCGCGCAGCTAGTGATCATGAACACCCGTTGGCTGGTCAACGACAGCTTTCTGGATGAGCCGCCGGAACGATCGGCAGTCAGGGCGGCGCCGCCGTTCGCTTATCCAGCGGCCGCTTCATTTGCCGATCAAATCGCGCTGCGCGGTTATGATGTGCAGACGGCAGCTGGCATACTCGATCTCACTTTGCACTGGCAGGCTCTGACACAACCGCCGCACGCTTATACCGTCTTCGTGCATGTACTCGATCGAGATGGAAAGCAAATCGGGCAGCAGGACAACATGCCTGTGCGCGATCAGCTGCTCACCTCCTGTTGGGTAACTGGCGAATACGTAAGTGATCCGTACTCTATATCTCTGCCGGATGAAGTGCGTGGTCCGCTGGCTGTGGAAGTCGGTTTGTATCGCGCCGAGACCGGATCGCGCCTGCCGCGCAGCGATGCCCAGGGTGAGAGTGCCACGCTGGCCGTGCCATGATGATATAATCGCGTCGATCATGACTGAGGTGCCCATTCCCCGCAAAATTGAAACCGTCCTGCTGATCGCAATCGTGTTGGTTGCGATCGTTTTTCGTTTTGCCGCCTTCACGCAAGTTCCACCGGGCTTGCACTACGACGAAGCGATCGACGCCCGCCTGGCGCAGGCGATTCATTCGGGTGCGTGGCCGCTCTACTTCGAAGAAGGCTGGGGGCGCGAGCCGCTGTATCACTATCTGGTGGCCTTCACGTTTAACTTCATTCCCGATCCCACTTCGGCGCTGCGTTTTGTTTCTGGCGTGTTGGGCCTCATTCAACTGCTCGCTGCCTATTTCTTGTTCCGCAAGTTGTTCGGCGTGCCGACGGCCTTGATCGGTGCGGCCTGGCTGGCCGTGCTGTTCTGGACCGTGTCGACCTCACGCGCAGGCTTGCGCAACATCACGCTGACGACCTTGGCGACGTTGACAGCGTCGGCGTTCTGGATTGCCTGGGATAAAGTCCAAAACGCCAGAGACAAAGGCTTTATCCCTCCTCCCTCACACCGCACTGCGACCACGCAGTGGGTGCAAGTGTCCTTCATCCTTCCTGGTGTCCTACTGGGCCTCACGCTCTATACTTATCAACCTAGCCGCGTCGTCCCGCTGATCTATCTGGTGTTCAGCGCTTATCTTTTCTGGCGGGAACGTGCGTTGATCAAAGCGAATGGGAAAGCGCTGGCGATCTTCTTGACTGTCGCGCTGTTGACCGCCGCACCGCTGATCATTTATTTGTGGTCTCACCCCGGCGCCGAAACCGGGCGCGCTTTTCAGACCGAGCCGATCAAGGCCTTGTTCAGAGGCGACCTGACGCCTGTCGTGGAAACAGCCGTGGCGACGCTGAAGATGTTTACCGTGGCCGGTGGCGGCGATCCGCAGATTCTTTACAACCTCACTGGACGCCCGCTGTTCATCGGCCTGGGATCGCTCTTGTTTGTAATCGGATTGGTAGTCAGTGTCGTGCGTTTCAAGCGCCCGGCCTATGCCTTCATCTTCATCTGGCTGGCGGTAATGCTCTTGCCCAATCTGGTGACTGCACCCGCGCCATTTTTCTATCGCGCCATCGCGACGCAGACGCCGGTGGTTTTGATGCCGGCGATTGCAACAGTAGCGCTCGGAACCTGGGTGATGGCCGGGATCGCTCGCAGTGGGCGACAGTCCGTCGGCGTTCTCACGGGAATGGGGGCGATGATCGGCATTGCATTGCTGGCGTTGGGCCAAACGGCGCTCACGACCTGGCAGGATTATTTCGAAGTGTGGGGGAGCAACCAAGAGGTGCGTTTCCAGTATTCTGCCGCCTATGCCGAAATCGCAGCGGCCTTAAAAGCCTCGCCTGACACCACACCCGTTGCCCTGTCCGGCTACTTCATCGAGGATGCCGATCCGGTTATCTTCGAGCAAAGTTTCAATCGTCCGGCTGTTCCACTGCGCTGGTTCGATGCGCGTGAGGCGCTGGTGGTGGCCGCCGCTGTGACGAGCGAGCGCCTGGCTGTTCCCGCTTACACGCCGTTGGCCGAAGAGCTGAAATCGCGTTTCTTGAAGGGGGTTGAACCGCTCGCCTGGTCAAAGGAGTTCAAGCTTTATTCCGTTGCTGCCACACCGGTCAGAGCGCAGATCGCCATGTGGCGCTGCGCCGCTTGCCCCGCGCGTTTTAACGATCAGATTGAGCTGACGGGTGCCGATCACCCCGATCGAATTTCGCGCGCCGACGGGATGTTGTCGGTGTTGACTGCCTGGCGCGTGCTGCGTGAGAGCCAACCCGGCTCGACGGCCATCTTCATCCATCTGTTGGACGAACGCGATCAGATTGTCGCGCAGGACGATCGCCTGGGTGTGCCACGTCATAGCTGGCAGCCGGGCGATGAATTTGTGCAGCTGCACCGCCTTGCTTTAACTAATGTCCCTCCCGGTGAATATCGTCTGGTACTGGGTCTCTACAATCGGGCCGATAATGTCCGCTGGGTGGCGCAGGATCGATCGGGGCCGCCGTCAGGTGAGCGCATCCTTGTCGGCGAGATCGAGGTGACGCCGTGAGGATCGTGCGCCGCACCGCCGTCGTATGGTTCTATTTGCTGATCGCGTTCCTGGCGTTGGATGCGTTGATCGTCAACTTCACCACGGCACTGCCCGGTGTGGTGAAACTGCAAGCCGGCAACGAAATTCAGCCATCCGAGTTTGACATCTTCTTCTGGAATTTGTGGTGGGTGCGGCATGCGATCTTTGATCTGCAGGTCAGTCCGCTCTATAGCAACTTCGTGGTGTATCCTTTTACGTCGCCCCTGGCGGGGCACACTCTGGCGTTGTTGTGGGGATTCCTCAGCGCGCCCTTCCAACTGATCTTGGGCTTGATTCCGACGTTTAATGGCATCGTCGGGTTGTCCTTTGTCTTGGCCGCCGTCGCGATGTATGCTTTCATACGGCGTCACGTGCAGCAACAAAGTGTCGCGCTGCTCGCCGGATTGATCTTTGCGTTTACCCCGGCGATGATCCAACGCGCCTCCGTCGGTCATCTTGACAAGCTTTCGATCTTCTGGCTGCCGTTAGGTTTGTTGCTGTGGGACAGGGTGAGCGAGACCCGCCGTTGGCCGTGGGCCGTGGTGACCGGGCTGTGCCTGTACCTGTCGTGGCTCACTGATTTTCAACAGACCATGTGGACGCTGTTGTTGTTGGGACCGTATGTAGGCTACACATTGATTAAGCCATGGAGCCACGGAGCCAGTGAGAAATC
>JAUQXC010000704.1 GCA_030834825.1 Thermoflexales bacterium | reverse complement strand
GGCCCGCGCCGGCGTGCTCGGTGGGGGCCTAGATCCCGTCAGCGGCGACGTGAACACGCGTGAATGGCGCGCCTGTGAGTCCCCTGGCGCGAACATGTTTGCAAATGCCAGATCGCTCGCGCGGATGTATGCGGCCACGGTGAGCGACGTCGACGGCGTGCGGCTGCTGAATCCGGAGACGGTCGAGAGAATGACCGTCGTCCAGACCGACAAGACGCGGATGAACGGGCTGCCGCCCGGACTGGACGTTCCGGCCAACCGCTCCTTCTACATGTCGCTCGGGTTCTGGCGGTCCTGCCCGCCGATGCCGTGGGTCGGGCCAGGGTCGTTCGGTCACCCCGGTTCCGGCGGATCGGTCGCATTCGGCGAGCCCGACGCCCGTATCGGCTTCGGCTACGTCACAAATCTGTGGTCGTTCCTGACTGGCGAACCACGGGCGCAGAACCTGGCCGACGCGGTCGTCGCCTGCCTCGGGTGACGGATACCGCACGTGCCACACTGATTTCCCTGAGACCTTTTTTCGGGGGTGGAACTGGCAAGAATTCGGAAGGCATTTTCGCTGATTTCACGCGTGTTTTTGCCTGAATTATGCTCCGAATACCTGCCAGCGACTACTGCTCCAGGGAAATCAGTATGACAGAACTTCATGAGGTTCTCAAGGAGATGTAATGGATATGAATGAGAAAATCACAAACTATTTGAATGGGGTTTTTGCCCCCTACGCTGAGGTGAAAAGCGTCGCCGAACTAAAGGCCGATCTGCTCGCCGATTTGCAGGAGCGATTCCGTGAACTCAAGGCCGAGGGCAAAGACGGTGAAACGGCCTTTGCGCTGACCATTGACAGTATTGGCGACATCGAACAAACAGTGCGGGAGGTCGCCAACCTTTCCCGCTCGCTGGAACGGCAGGTGCTAATAAACTTCAGCGCGAGCAACCTGCCAAAGAGCGACTTCGCGGGCGTTACCGCTCATCAAGGAAATTTTAAAGGGAGCGCGTTGCGCAGTTCCGATTTCAGCAACGCAGACTTGACCGGCAGTTCGTTTGCGGGCAGCGATGTGCGTGAAGCCGATTTTGATGGTGCTAACCTGACTGACTGCAACTTATCTGGTATTGACCTCAGGGATGCGAGCTTCAATAAAGCCATCCTGGTACGTACCAACTTCAGCGCGTCAGGGCTGGACGGAGCAAAATTTAGAGGTGTAACACTGACCGATGTCAAGTTGACCTCTACCGACCTTAGAAAAATAATCTTTGAAAATTGTATCTTTGACGGCGTGGACTTCAAGTATTCCGACCTGCGAGGGCTGCGCCTGGATGGTCAGACGTTTATTGGCGTCAAGTTTGACGAGACGGCGCTAAACGAAGTTACGTTTAAAGGTGCAACACTCAAAAATGTGTCTTTCCGTTCGGCGTATATGTCCAGGAAAAAAGCCATCTGCTGTGACGGCGCGACGATGGATAAGCTGACCTACGCCGTGCTCAAAGGCATGGGAGCCGATCTGTCAAAGGTTACTGTTATCTAAAGAGGAGAAGAATATGCAAAACCAGGCAATCCAAGTGAAAGGGCTGCAAAAGTCCTACACAAAGATTCATGTCCTGAAAGGTGTAGATTTCGAGGTGGAAAAGGGTTGTATTTTCGCCCTGCTCGGCTCCAACGGCGCGGGCAAGACAACGATTATCAAAATCCTCACCACGCTGCTCAAACAGGACAGCGGAACTGCCACCATCAATGGCTTCGACGTTGCGACAAAGCCCGATGATGTGCGGCAGTCGATCAGTCTGACCGGGCAATTCGCTGCCGTGGACGAGATCTTGACCGGGCGGGAAAACTTGGTCATGATCGCCAGGCTGCGGCACCTCAAAAATACGCGTCAGGTCGCGGATAATCTACTGGACCGCTTCGGCCTGACCGAGGCTGCCGACCGCAGGGTGTCCACTTATTCGGGCGGGATGCGCCGCAGGCTCGACATCGCCATGAGCCTTGTGGGAAAACCGCAGCTTATTTTCCTTGATGAGCCGACCACCGGGCTTGACCCCGAGGGGCGCATCGAAGTTTGGAAGACTGTCAAAGAACTTGCTAACGGCGGCACGACGGTATTCCTGACCACGCAGTATCTGGAGGAAGCTGAACAGCTCGCCGATCAAATTGCCATTCTGCATGAGGGCAAGATTATCGCCAACGGCACGCTCGCGGAGCTGAAAAAGCTGTTCCCGCCCGCAAAGGTGGAGTATGTTGAAAAACAGCCGACGTTGGAGGAGATATTCCTCGCAATCATCGGTAAAAAGGCGGAAAAGGCACAATGAATAAACACTTTTTCAGCGACATGGGCGTCATGCTTGGACGTTCCATGCGCCATATTTTCCGCAGCCTGGACACCATCATTACGGTCACCATCATGCCGATTGCATTTATGCTGCTGTTCGTCTATGTGTTTGGCGGCGCCATTCAAACCGGCACGGACAACTATGTGAATTATCTGCTGCCCGGCATCCTGCTGATTGCGATAGCAAGCGGCATCGCCTATACGGCTTACCGTCTGTTTATGGATATGCAAAGAGGCATCTTCGAACGGTTCCACTCCATGCCGATTGCACGTTCCATAGTGCTGTGGGGGCATGTGCTGACCTCACTGGTATCCAATGCGATTTCGGTGGTCGTCATCATTCTCGTGGCGCTCATTATGGGCTTCCGTTCGCCGGCAGGAGTACTGTCATGGCTAGCTGTAGCCGGTATACTCGCGCTGTTTACGCTGGCCTTGACCTGGATCGCGGCGATTGCCGGATTGTCCGCAACATCGGTGGACGGCGCAGGCGCCTTTTCCTATCCGATTATCTTCCTGCCCTTTATCAGCTCGGCCTTCGTGCCGACCAGGTCGATGCCGCCGGTCGTGCGCGCCTTTGCCGAAAACCAGCCAGTGACCTCGATCGTGGAGGCCATCCGCGCGCTGTTGTCAAATCAGCCAGTGGGCAATGAACTCTGGGTTGCTCTGGCGTGGTGCGTCGGGATTACGCTCGTGGCTTATCTCTTTGCGATGAAGGTGTATAAAAAACGGGTGTGAAAAAAGGACAGCGTTTTTTGTAATCGCCCGAGTTTTACTCAAGCACTCAAGTTTTGTGGAGGAACGTAGTAGAAGACCAGTGGGCAAACAGGGGGAATTTTGCATGTATCACTGCTCCAGCCAACTGAACACCGCCTCCTCAATGGCGGGCTCTTGGAATCCCACGTGCATTGGTGTGAAGATACTGCGCGGCTCCGTTCTTGAAGTCGTAGATCGCGACGGTCTGTGTGTCCTCAAGCGGATCATCCGAAGGCATCAAGAAGTGCATCTCGTCTATCGGAAGCAGCTCGTAGGTGATGCGATCGGGTTTACCAAGAACCTGGGCATGCATCGGATTCAGGACGTCGGTCAGATAGAGCTTCCCGCCTTCGGCTGCTACTTCGTAACGGGCGCCGGGCCGCTCGTAAACACCCTCATATTTTGACAAGTCGAGCTTCAGAGTCGGATCGGGTTTCGGCAAATCGGGGATTGTGGCTGCTCCCAACTCGATCAGGATGGTATTGAAGACCTTCCGGTAGAAGCTGTCTCGCGGTCCTCCGTTCGCTAGCAGCGTGATCGCGAGATTCGAATCCGGCAGAATCCGCAAACGAGCTTGCTGACCGATGGTACCGCCGTCGTGCGCGTAGACGGTCTCACTGTGCCAATGAAACACGGTGAGACCGAGCGCCCACTCCGATCCGAGCAGGTAAGGGTCAGGTATGGGCACACGCGAAGCCATCATCTCGCGAATGGCTTCGGTCGAGACAATTCGTCGCCCATTGGGCGCTGTGCCTCCGTTGAGGAAGACGTGCGCCATGGTGAGCACTTCCCGCGGGGTCGAGTTGATGTTGCCGCCAGGGCCGTAAGCACGCGGCAAGTAAGCCATGGGCGACACAAGGGGTTCCTCTTCAAGCGACCGGATCAAGTACCCCGTCGCAGCCTGGTCCTGGTCCACTTGCTCACGCCAACTGCTCGTGCTGGTCAAGCCCAGGGGGTCGAAGAGTCGGTCCTTCATAACGCGGTCCCACCGCTTACCGTCGATGACCTCCATGATGCGGGCGAGGATCGCGTAGCCCAGGGCGGCGCTGTAAGCATGAGTGTAGCCCAAAGGATGAACCTGGGGAGCGTCGCGGATGTTCTCGACCATTTGCTCGTAGACGTCGTCGCCTTCGCCGGGATCGCCAAAGGCTTCCTCGATACCATGCGTGTGATTCAATAGATGACGGGGCGTGACACTGGTGCTCACTTCGGGATCGGCGACCTTGAAACCAGGGAGGTAGGTCTGAACCGGCTCGTCTAGCCCGACTTTCCCCTCGGCGACGAGTTGCATGAAGGCGAGCGCAGTCCATATCTTGGTCATGGAGCCGCACTGGTAGATGGTGTTGGTTGTCGCGGGCTCTTGCGTTGCACGATCCTTAACACCGACGGCGAAGTCGGTGATCTCTTCGTCACAGAGAACACCGATCGCCGCACTCGGAATCCGATATTCCGAGAGGAGCTCGGAAATCCGTGCCTCAGTCTTCGTCACATCTAGGCGTTTTGTCATCTGGGCTCTCCCGATCTAAGTTCTGGGTTCTGCGAAAACCCGCGAGATTTTCAAATGCAATCACCCCTTCGGGAGGCCGACCGCGTTAGCGACGTCGGCCTCGAAGTACTCCGTCGCGCCAAAAGGGCCGGCGTGCTCCTCGAAGAAGCTCTTGACACCATCGATTGAGTCATGAACGATGACGTTCACCGCCCTGGTTCCGTCGGTACTCGCCACTGCCAGGGTCCACCTGGCCTCCCTGGGCAGCTGGCCGTGCGCTATCTTCAGGGAACCCCAGAACTTGTCGTTGTCAGTGATCGTGGAAACAGCTATTACGTGCATCTTTTTCCTCCTTCAAATCAAATAGATTGTAAATACGTCCCTAGCGGCAGGGATTGTCCACCGGACCACCAGGGTAGACGCCAACACCGGCTGCGTTCAGCCGTGCGGCGATAGTTTTCACCGTTTGTTCCAGACGCCTGTGCGTCTCCACGACCGGTAAATGCAAACTCGTGCCGACGATTACCTCTATCCCTCAAGCCGATCCTTGATCCTCTGCTTCCCCGCCGAGTCCGACAGCCTGGTCATCGTCATGACCGCCCACTCCTTGCCAAAGCGTTGAAAGGCTGCTTGCTTGCTGACACCCAGGGCTTCGCCAACTTCTCGCCAGGAATGCTCCTCCAGGGCACGGAACACCGCTTCCCGTTCTCGTTCAGCAATCGCACGTCTCAGTTCGGTAATGGCTGTTAACGCCGCGAGCGGATCCTGCGCGATGCATTGGCAAAGTTCGGTATCCAGAGTTTGGGATGACTTGATCTTGTCCATACCGTCAATATACCTTGACGATGCGAATCTGTCAAGGTTTCTTGACGACCGGCTCTACATGGTTAGACGCGATGCTGGGTGTGGGACCTGGGACGCTGCAGATAACATTGCCTCATTATCTTTGAGATTCAACAACAAATGCCGGAGACTGGTGCTACCATTGTTGGCGGGGGATAAATCGAGTGAGGTCTGAAGAGCGGTGGGGCGGTCGAAAGGCGAGCGGTGGCTCTCGCGCAGCCACGCGCGACAGCCGGTGTTCAGGCTCGACGGCTGCGTTGTATTCGTCGAGATGATCGGGATACAGACCATGTGCATGCAGCGCGGTATAGGCGGCCTGACGTTTGCGAATCACCCGGCGCAACAGCTGCATCTGCTCGACAAATTGGGGCACCGATTGTGCGATCGGCGCGATCAGGTGCGCGTGGGTGGCGAGCATCGGGAAGGTATTGTTGCGCAAATCGGCAAGTAGGAGCTGATGCCCTGCGGCGATGGCTTCGGCGACGAGCACCCACAGTAGCGAAGACTAGCCGGCGCCGGTCATGCCGACAATCAAGGCATGCCCCAATTGCTCTCAGGTCAACGCCAGTTCGCGTCCGGCGGCACCACAACCTAAGCAGATGTGGCCCGGCAAGTGGTCCAGATAATCGACTCGTAACGGAAGCCGATCATGTTGACCATCGAGGAGCGCGACGAGTCGAAAGCCGGTGCTGTTGGAATACGTGACGGGGATCCCTTGCAGCGCGTTGCTGAGCTGATGCAGAAAGTGATCGTCCGCATATGCTTCTTGCTTGTGATCGATCGCAGGTGGAAAGACGGCGAAGGCATATACCCGCTCATTACGCCAGGTGAGGATGACCTCGCGGATGTCAGGCATCGGCAATTTCCGATCGGCACAGACAGTTTTGACGGCGTGCATGAAATCATGGGTGCGTTGAATTGATCATGCCAACCTCCCGGTTGTGGCAATAACCCCGCTTCCACTTCATCCAGCCAGGCCGCCACCGGTTGGGCCGTAGGTGACATTGTTGCGATCGTGTAGGGATAGCGGATAGACTCCGGCAACGGCTTAGGCTGGTCGTCATCAGCGCTACTCAGTTCTGGCCATGCGTCGAGCAAAGGGTGCGGGTACCTCAGCGGTCAAAACAGGCGGGATCGCTATTCAGGCGATCGCTGCCTGTTTGTTTTTCTACACCAGAGTAGGTGAGTCCAGTTGGCCCCTGGAGTAGCGCCAACATGCGAAAGCGAAGGCTGGTGGGAAGGAATGTCTTGGCATGGATCGCAACTTAGCGGATGGGTTAGTCATTTGGTCCAACGGCTTTTTAGCCATCAGTTACTGGCTGTGGGAAAACGCGGCGGTGTTGCTCACGATCGGGCTGGCGGTCATCATCCTGCTGCGCTACGACCACGAAGTGCGGAAGGTCGCCGGCGAGCGAACGCTCCGTTATGGACGCGGCCGCACGGTGATGGCCTCGCACCGCACCCAGTACGAGACGCTGGGCACATTGCTGATCTGGACGATGGCCGCGTGGCTGATGGCGCCACCGATCCCGTTCATCGGACTGTTGATGTGGACCGCCTTCTGGGCCGCACTGCGGTGGATTCCCCAGGAGCGCGAGCAAATCCTGTTTCGGCAGAAGACCATGATCGCCATCTATGCGGTGTTGTTGCTCGCCTTTCGGATCGTTACGTCCTACGCCTTCGACGCCGGGCAGCTCATCACGCTGATGGGCGGGGACGGCGATGCAGCGGGCGTCTTTGCGACGGTGCGCGGCGGGATCATGCCCTATGCCGTACTGGTGCTGTGGGTCATGTATCCCTTGGGATATTTTGTGATGCTCGGACAGC
>JAUQXC010000065.1 GCA_030834825.1 Thermoflexales bacterium | reverse complement strand
CAACACCCCCTCAACCGCGGCCCGGTCGGCCTGCCCGGCCCGGGCGATTTTCTTCGGCACAAGGATGGCGCGCATGTCCCACCGCTTGCAGGCCGGATAGGATAAAACACGGCCACCCGATCATGCGTCTGCTCCCCGGCGTGTTCTGCCGGGCGCAGCTAACCGATCGGGTGGCCGCAGAGACCACTTTACTGATCAAGCCCTTACACTGGATTCCACACTTGATTGGGATTCAACTTGCTTAACAAGCGATCGATCACATCTTTCGCCGAGTAGGTGGTTTTGCCCGCCGGCACGAACTGACCCGCCGTCACCAGATCATCGCCGGTGGTAATGATGGGCGGCTCCGCCCAACCATCCTGGCGATGTTGTGGGAAACCCGCTGTCGCGCCCAGGTTGTTGCACAGGCAAGAGCGCCCTAGCGTGTCTTCAGCTTTCCCGCCCTTTCGAACGTAGTCCTCCACTGGCTCGGCGGGGCAACGGTAACCAAACGTACCATCTTCGCGCTTGTAGACCGTGCGCAAAAAACCCATGTCGCAAATGCGCGTCCGCGCGTCATAAACTTCCTGTTCCGACAGCGTGCCGGATAACTTGGCGACCTTGAAAGGGAAACCGGTCGGAGAGACGACTGGGCTGGTCAACACCTCGGCCTCTTCATCCAACACCCGGCGCAGCAGACGGCGCTTGAGATCAGCTTCCAGGCCCGATTCCTCACACAGCGCAAAAGCCGTGCCCACTTGCACGCCGTCTGCACCGTCCGCCAAAGCCTGTTGCACTTGCTCAGGATTTCCATAGCCGCCGGCCAGCCAGAAGGGCAGCCCCAGCTGCTTCATCTTTCCCAGATCGACGGCATCTTTCTCGCTGTAGATTGGCTCCCCTTTTTCATTCAACTTCAGCGCGCCGCGGGGGGGTGCGTTGTGGCCGCCGGCGGTGGGACCTTCGATGATAAAGCCGTTTATTTCACCTTCGCTGCGTTTGATCAGGGCCTGCGCCAAGACCACCGATGAGATGATGGGCAAAAACTTGGGACGCTTGAGCTGCCCCACCAGTTTGGCAATGCCCGGGAAAATGGCTTGCGGATCAAAGTGAATTCGCACATCATCGTCGGGCGAGGTATTGAGCACGTCGAGACGATAGGAGACCGGCTCATGGCGCGATAACTTATCGAGGATGCCGGCGATTTGAATGGGAATTCCGGCGCCCATCAGCACCACGTCCACTCCGGCCAACATCGCGCCGTACAATGAAGCCAGATTGGGCATCTGCACCTTCTCCAGCAAGTTGATGCCCACCAGTCCCTTGTGATTCTCTTTGGCCAGAAAAACTTCCACGTAGTTCGCAATGGCGGTGAGTTGATCCAGGAACTTGGGCGGGCGCAGACTATACATGGACACCGCTTCATACGGTTGATCGGGCTGTCTGCCGCCGGGGATGTAATAGCGGTTGAGGATGGCCTGCACCGGCTCCGGCAAAGAAAAACTGGCCAGCGCACGACGCATATGCCCGGCCAGGTCGCCGTCTGACAAACGACTAGTCACCACCCGGCCCAAGCCGGTGCCGGACACCACGCCCAACTGTCCCAGCTGCGAGACCGCCTTGGCCAGGGTCCAATTGGAAATGGCCACACCCATACCACCTTGAATGATCACGGGCAAATTCATCACACTCTCTCCTTGCTGATTTTTCTAATAACGCCCTCAGTCACCGCGTACTGGCGGCGATGTATTCTTCAAATTTTTCCGCGGCACAGGCATCGATATAACGCAATATCTCTTCACCGTCGAGCGGGTAATGTGGATAACAGGAGGTGGGCCACGCGCCGCGTGGGGTAGGCACCACCGCCGTCACGCTCAAGCCCGTCATCTCAAGCGGCGCGTCCAGTTCATCCACAATCTCTTCTGCGGTAACGATGACGCATTTGGCCGCCAGCGACAGTTCTTGGTCGATGGCCAGGTTACCCAGCAGCCGCGCGTTGCCAAACCGATCGGCGATCGGCGCATGGATAATCGCCACGTCCACCTGCTGTGCGGGAAACGCGACGACGGGTTGGCCGGTGTAGGGATCGTCGATCACTTTCACATCGGGCCGCACCTTCAGCAGATCCGTACCGATCCAACCCTGTCCCGGCATGAAACCGACGCCGGCCAGGGTCGCACGCAGACCAAAGGCGATGCTGGCTTCGGTTTCCTCAATCAATTGTAACTTACCCGCAGTCGCCAGCGTCGTGAACATAGGCGCCAGGCCAAATGACTCCAGCCCGCAGTAACAAGTGCGCAGGGTCTTCACCCGCCCGGCCCCGATGAGTAGATCGCTTTCGTACGACGACGTGAAATTCAACAACGTCAAATCGCGCACCTCGGTTTTGAGCAGCTCGCGCACCAGGGCCACCGGGCGGCGATAGAGGTTCATACCGCCGAGCGAGAGGGTGGCGCCGCTCTTGATCAACTTCGCGGCTTCAGTTAAAGAGGTTGTTTTATCGATCATGGTTATTGGTGAGTGACATCCCACTGGTCCTGTGTACTGCGCAACTTCAGCCGATCAGCTGGTCAGCCTGTCAGGTGGTTGCCTCAATAGCGCAGCGACCACCGGCTTCACGCTCAAAATATCGTGTACGCAATAATCCACTTCCGCGCAATCTTCACTGTCCACCAGAATCGTCGTCATGCCCAGCGCTTTGCCGGGCAGCAGGTTCCGCACCGAATCTTCAACCAAGATACACTCATCACCGCGCACCTGCAAAATGTTAAGCAGCTGCTCGTAAGCTCCAGCATTCGGCTTGCTGACGTACGCCACGCGCCGCACATCAATGATGTCAGCAAACTGATCGGCGACACCCAGAACGTTCAATACATTTTGCGCATGCTCGATCGTGGCGTTAGTGAAGATCACCTTGGGCAGTGAGATCGAGCGGAGCATCTGCGCCAGTAAGGGATTCGGCCCGAGGTAATTGGCGAGCGGAATATCGTGTACAAAGTGCAGGTAATCTTCCGGATCGACGTCAGGCCGTTCGACGACGAGGCCGCGTAACGCGGTGCCGTGCTGATTGTAATACCGCTTGCGCAGTTCATTCGCCTGTTCCGGTGGCAGCCGCAAGTTTTCAATCAGATAGCGGTTGATGCGGACGCCGATTTCCTGCATCAGGCCAGCCTGGCGGGGATACAGGGTCTCGTCCAAATCAAAAATAAGAAATCGATACATGAGCGCTAGTATACCTTACGCAAGTCATAACCCCGCCGACCTTAATTCGTTTCAGGCGCTGCGCCCGGCGTGCCAAGCGGCCTGCGCGGCCTGCAGCACGTCGATCAACGCCGCCCCGCTCGCTTCCGCCGCACGCTTGCACTCCTCATACTCCGGCACAGCCTGCACCCGATCGTTCCAGCGCGCCACCTTCACGCGGATCGATCCAA